>JAZQNT010000098.1:0-8176 GCA_045627505.1 Nocardioides sp. | reverse complement strand
TGGCTACGACCCGACTTCTCCGCCCGGGGCCGCCGAGACACGTTCAGGTGGACATCCCCCGCTGGTGAAGCGCCTGGACGGCGTACCGGGCCGCCCAGAACGCACCGTGCTGCCACGCGGAGATCTCCGACATCCAGTCTCCGGCGAAGTAGGTGTTGCCGGCGCCCTGCTGGAGTTGCTTGAACAGCGGCGAGTCCGTCCGCGGGTAGGCCCAGGCGCCCTCGATGTAGGGCACCTTGTGCCACGCCACCGAGAACGACGACTCCAGCTCGGTGCGGTACTTCGCGCCGAAGATCTTCTCGCCCTGGGCGACCGCCCTGGCTTCGCGCTGCCGCGGCGACATGTCGGCGTACGTACGGGCGTTGGCTCCGGTGTTGTAGTAGCCGATCATCAGCCCCTTGCGCGCCCCGTACCCGTAGGAGGGGTGCCAGACGTGGGCGAGGTCCATGTCGGTCTCGGTGATCCCTCCGTAGATGCGGTGGTCCTCCTCCCACCACCGTGAGCGGTACTGCAGCCCGATCTTGCCGGCGGGGGAGCCGACTGCGAACTCGCCCAGCGCTGCGTCGATCTGGGCGCCCCAGTTGGTGTCCCACCTGCGCATGAGTCCGGCGGGTGCGGTCACCACCGCGAAGTCGGCCTCGATCTGCCGGGGGCGTCCGAACTTGGGGGAGTAGGTGACGCTCACGCCGCTCGGGGTGTTGTTCACGGCGGTCACTGGGGAGTTGAGGTGCACGTTCTCCTTCCCGATGGCTTGCACGAAGTACTGGTACGTGGTGTCCATCCCGCCCACGGGCTGGAACATCAGCATGGCCTGCTCCCAGTTGAGCTCGAAGGAGAAGTACGAGCCGACCTTCGAGGCGAGGACCGAGGAGACCGGGGGCGGCCCCGGCAGCGGCGTGCCGTGCTGGTTCCAGGCCGACGGGTAGGTGGCGAAGCCGCGGTTGTTGCCACCTCGGTAGGTGCCGTCGGCGCCCAGGGATCCCCAGGAGCGCAGGAACGCGCGGAGGTTCTCCCGGTCCTCCTCGGTGAGCGCCCGGTCCAGGGCCCCCTGCTCGGTCGCGTAGTGCAGCAGCTCGGAGGTGTAGCCGAACACGTCGGCCTTGGCCGTGCGGTACCGCACCGGGTTGCCGGGGGTGGCCCCGGTCTTCTCGTTGTAGATGTAGGCGTCGGTGTTCGCGTTGGTGAACACCTCGTAGGGGACACCCAGCTCGCGCATGTAGTCCATGGTGACCATCCACTGCGCGATCCGCGCCGCGCCGGCGTTCATGTAGATGCCCTTGTCGAAGCGGGCCGTCTGCTTCACCCCGTCGAGGTCGGTCTCGCTGTCACCGGAGCGGATGGTCAGGGTGCGACCGCCCACCCGGTGGCGCGCCTCGAGCACGGTGACCCGGTAGCCGGCCTTGCGCAGTTCGTAGGCAGTGGCGAGCCCGGCCGGGCCGCCCCCGACCACGACCACCTTCTTGCGGGAGCGCCCGGTGAGCGCGAAGTCCCCACGTCCCGGTGGCGTCCAGCTCTCCGCCCGTGGTTGCGCGGCGGCGGTGGGGGCCAGTCCCATCGCGCCCATGGTCGCGAACATGACGCCGGCGCTCGTGCTGGCGCCCACGGCCTGGAGGAGGTTGCGGCGCGAGACGCCTGACAGGGTCTGCTCGTCCATCAATGTGTCGCCCTCTCGTCGTGCCCCGGACGTGGTGTCGCCCCGACCCCGCGCCGGGCACCGCGTCTGGTGTGGCCTCGACGCTAGGGACGCGGTGTTTTCTCCCGAGGACGCCTGCGTTTCGGTCAGGTGACCGGGCGTGCGCCGGTTCGTGCGCTGTTACGCGGGGCTTGCGCCGTGGCGATCGCCTGACCGTTTGCACGCCCGTAACGAGGGGCGAGGAGTGCTGCCTCGGCGGAACCGATCCGTAATTCCGGTGACACGTCCGGTCCCTACGTTCGCGCCACGGGCCGTCCTGGTCCGGTTCCGTTGCCACGGGACCCACATCTCGGAAGGACCACCGTGAAGAAACGAACCACGATCCTCGCCTCCGTCTTCCTGACTGCCGCCGTCGTCGCGCCGACGACCGCGTTGGCGCACCAGCACCTGTTCCGTCCCGAACCCAACAGTTCGCACCCCTTCATCACCGGTGACACCGCCTCGATCGCCGACGGTGTCGCCTTCGGCAAGCAGGTCGCCTGGTACAAGTCCTCTGGCCTGGGCCCGTCGGCGATGAACACCTCGGGGGCTGTCGGCTCGGTGGGCTCGCCCACCGAGCAGCGCTACATCCCCACCGACGTCTTCCCCGGGGCTGCGCTCCCGGACGGGGTCACGATCACGGAGGCGCAGGGGATCAACGTGCTGATGCGCATCGGTGAGAACTTGGCGAAGGCCGGACTCAGCTATGCCGACGTGGTCTCGATGCGGGTCTTCCTGCAGAACCCGGCAGGGGAGGAGAAGATGGACTTCAACGGCTGGAACCGCGCCTACCGCCAGTTCTTCGCCAACACCAACCTGGCCACGGGCGCCACGATAGACGTGCAGATGGGCACCACCACCATGAAGCCGATGGTGGTCAACCCGGCACGACCGTCGCGCTTCGCCCTGGAGATCGAGAACCTGCCGGTCAACGGCTGGCTCGTCGAGGTGGAGGTGGACGCCGTCTATCCCGCGCCGGGCAAGGCGAAGCCCACCAAGCCGGTGAAACTGCCCCTCCAGCTCCCGAAGCCGGGCAAGCCCAAGCGCTGACCCGGGCTGCTGCCGAGCTGCCGGTGGCAGGGCGCCACGTCCCCTCCACCGGCAGCGCGCGGGCCCCGTACCGGCCAGGGCAGGCCGAAGTCATCCCCCGCGTCCTGCTACTCGCGTTCTGAGCCGCGCACCTCGAGGGCTGGCCCCACGGAGCCCGCGGGTGAGTGAGGGGCTCCGTGGCGCCAAGGTCTTCCCGTCACTGGAACCATCAACTGCACCCTCCGGTGACGGCTGGGACCTCGCCATTCCGCGCGAGGTCTCTGGACGGATGCTGGCGGTTCGACGCACGCCGATGCTCGACCGGCATGCCTCCCGCCGACTGGTCGCGGGGTGGGAGCATCGCAGGTCGGTCGAAGCGCGCTTCGTTCGACGGTCTGCGGTCAGTGAGCGAGCTGGTGGACGAACTCGAGAATGGTCTTGCCGTATAGGCCGGGGTGGGTGAAGCGAAACATGTGACCGGTTTCCGGGAGAACCATTTCGCGGGCGTCCAGGAGGCCCTGGCGAAGATCCCGTGAGGCGCGTTCGCCGACGAGTCGATCATCTGCGGGGGTGATGAGCAGGGTGGGAACCTGGACCTTGGCGAGGTGGTCACGCACGTCGAAGGAGATGACGCTGGTGACACGAGCACTGTAGGAGTCGGATGGGGTGTTCTCCACGAAAAGCCGACGGTAGTCGTCCCGGTGATGGGGAACCTCGGCGATGCGGTCGAACCGTGAGGCGAGTTGGCGTGCGTGAAAGCGCAGCGTGAGCTGCCGGTAGAGCGGACCGCGGGCGTGGCGTGAGGCCCGGCCGGCAACACCTTTCCAACGCGGGAGGGGGTTGGCCGCAAACCCACCGGAGACCACCAGGCCGCGCAGTCCGGTCGGCTGCCTCAGCGCGAGGACGAGGCTGATGACGCCGCCGAACGAGTCGCCGACGAGGACGTAGTCGGAAAGACCTTCGACCTGCGAGGCGAGGAAGTCGGCGTACTGCTCGACGTCAGCGAGCGCTTCGGGGAGGCGCATCGTGCGCACCGGGTACTCGCTCAGCGGCGCGAGCTGGCGCTCGTCCCAGGGAGCGCCGGAGAAACACGGCACTGCGACGAGCGTTGGTAGTGAGGTTGACATGACGACCCTCCAGTTAAATGACGTGTCATGAGATTAACGTGACGCGTCATCGACTGGCTATAGGATGCGGGGATGGACTCGATGGAGGAACTGCGATACCTGGTCCTCGCCGTACAGCGCGAGGGGGCGCGGGCCCTCACCGCTTTGCTCAAGCCACACGACCTGACCCCGTCCCAGGCCGAGGCGATTGCTGTCCTGCGTGACGCAGGGCGACCGCTGAGCGTGAGGGAGATGGGGCAACGACTCGTGTGCGAGGGGGGGAGCCCGAGCAGGCTGTTGACCACCCTCGTTCGCAAGGGCCTGGTGGAGTCGAATGTCGGCTCGGAGGACCGGCGAACCACCCTGGTGTCCCTCACCTCCTCGGGGCTTGAGGCTGCTCGAAGCGTCAGCGAGGCAGAGCGGAACTTCTACACAGCCCTTGCCGCGATCCTGGACGACGAGCAGGTAGCGGCTGCCCTGCCAGTGCTGCGTGCGCTGGTCTCGTCGCTCCCGGCCGGACAGGCGTTGCAACGCCGGATCGCCGACAAGGCCTCAGTGGCGTAGCGATCGTCAACGATTCCTGCGCGTGGTTCAGCGCTTGGTGCTTACCCGGCGAGCGAGGGGCTCGTGCGTGGGCCTCGAGGGCGGGGGCAGGACCTTCACCGCCTTGAACGGTTGCTCGGTGCCGCCGCGTTCGCAGCTCTGCTGGCCCAGCGTGTGGTGACCAGGGAAACAGGGCCCGGTCTGGCTTGTGTGGTCGATTGCTGTCACCTGGTGACAGCAATCGACCACACAAGCACTTCCACGCCCGGGGTGCCCACTCTGCTGACGGAGGCCCCTGCGGGATGTGACAGTGATCGGTGGCAACGGAGCCTTCATCGACCCGCCCAGGCCTGGAGCACTGGAACTGGCAGTGCGATCGGCGTGCCGAACCCGGCTGGACCGAGAGTCAGTCCTCGAGGGCGTCATCCAGGGCGTCGAAGACCTCGATCATCAGGTCGGGGAGATCCTCCAACTCCTTGCACACCTGGGCGGCGACCGCCCCGATGTCGGCCGCGGGCAGGGTGACTGGTTCGCGCAGGCCGAGCTCGGCGGGGGAGACGGGCTCGTCGTCGATCGTGTACCCGGGGAGAACGGTGGCCATGAGGTTCTCCTTCTCGTCGTAGTCGAGGAGCACCATGACGTCGGCCTCGGGGGCATCGCTGAGCACGGTGAGGATCACCTCGTCCCCGACGCTCTCGATGGAGGTGCGCACGTCCGACAGCTCGGTGGAGAGAGCGGTGAGGAAGTCCACTTCTTCGGTGTAGCAGGGTTCTCCGGGCTCGACGATGTCACGGATGGCCGTGGCGGCGGTTGCGATCAGATGGGCATCATTCTCGCCGTAGCAGGTGCCAGCAGGCTGCCAGTCGCCGTCGGTGTCGAGGTTCTCCAGGCGGATTCCGCGGTGGGGCGCTTCGAATGCGCGCACCTTGGTTTCGCCCACGGAGAAGATCAGGTGCGGAGTGGGGGAATCCAGACGGACGAACTTCAGGTCGGAGATCTCGACGGCAAGGGTGGTGAGGCGCGACATGGCGTCGACGGTATCCGGTGGCGTGCTACTCACCCAGATCGGGGAAGCGCGACGGCGCCGGTTGCAGCACGACCGGCCGCTTGGTCGGCTGCTGACCAGCGCCAAGGCGAGCCGTCCGACTCTTGTGTGGTGATTTGGTGTCACTGGGTGACACCAAATCACCACACAAGAAGGTGCAAGATCAGGTGGTCAAACAAGCGTGACCTGACATAATGTAGGTTATCGGCAATACCCGAGAGGGGTGAATGTGGCGACTTCGGATCCATTCCTTCATGGCCCCCGGTCCCCTCGCTTGCGCTCCTTCGTTGCGGACTGCCCGGGTGCTGGGCTCCGGCGGTTGGTCGCGCCGACCCTGGCTGAAGTCGGCCGCGTCCTCACGGTTGGGCGGCAGACGCGCGCTGCTCACTCAGAGCAGTCACCACTAGTTGACATAACCGCACGCTCTCCCGCATGGCCATGCATATGTATGCATCGATGCTGAGGCGCCGGACGCTCAGCCGCGCCGGAAGAACTTCGCCAGTCGACTGCGACGCTTCGGCCCACCAGGGTGCACGAACTCCTCGGCAGCCGCGGTCACGTCGTTGTCGATCGCGCTGCAGTCGTAGGCCGCATAGCGGGTGTACTCGTCCTCGAACTGCAGGAACGGACGGCACCTCTCACTGCCCTTGAGGCCCACCACCCGCCAGATCCAGTAGGTGAGCTCCCGCGCACTGACCTCACCCGCGAGGTGGCGCCGGCACATCGCGGCCACCGCCTCGTCCTGGACGTCGCTGCCCTCCAGGTGTGTCAGCCGGAGCTCGTCGCGCAGCGCCAGGGCGAGTTCTCGTACGCGGGTGCGGGACGCATCTTCGTCCAGCTGCCCCAGGGCGCGCGCCGACGCGGAGCCGCTGGGTTCGGCCCACTCGGCTCCCGTCGTGACCAGGTGCTCGGTACACCCCGCCGGGTCCACCTCCCACAGGCGGACGGCGTCGGCCAGAGCTTGCAACGCTTGGGAGTCCATGACGCCATTCTCCACCTGCGCCGCCCATCCAGGTGCGTCACGAGGGGACCGGTCCCCCGATGGCGCCGAGACGGGCGCGCCCTGAGGTGGTTAGCGTGTGGACATGACTTCCCTGACTCCCGCCCTCGTCGCTGAGTCCGACAGCTCCCCCTTCGTCCAGCGGTTGGTCGAGCGCCGCGACCTGCGTCCCGACGACGTCATGATCGACATCCACTACGCCAGCATCTGCCACTCCGACATCCACCAGGTGCGCGAGGAGTGGGGCAAGGCCATCTTCCCGATGGTCCCCGGGCACGAGATCGCCGGAGTGGTCTCCGCAGTCGGAACCGACGTCACCGACATCCAGGTCGGCGACCGGGTGGGTGTGGGCTGCATGGTCGACTCCTGCGGTGAGTGCCAGGAGTGTCTGGCCGGCTTCGAGCAGAACTGCGCCCGCGGCGCCGTCATGACCTACAACGGGGTCGGCTACGAGGGCGAGCGCACCCTGGGCGGGTACTCCCGCAACATCGTCGTCAGCCAACGCTTCGTCTGCCCGATCCCCGACGGCCTCGAGCTCGACGTGGCCGCGCCGCTGCTGTGTGCCGGCATCACCACGTACTCGCCCCTGCGCCGTTGGGGCGTGGGCCCGGGATCCCGGGTCGCGGTGGTCGGCCTCGGCGGCCTCGGCCACATGGGTGTGCTGCTCGCGGTGGCCATGGGCGCTGACGTCACGGTGATCTCCCGCTCCGACATGAAGAAGTCGGACTCGTTGGCCCTCGGCGCCTCCGCGCACGTGGCCTCGGGGCAGCCCGGCAGCCTCAAGGAACTCAAGGGCACCTTCGACCTGGTGCTCAACACCGTGAGCGCGGACCTCGACATCGAGGAGTACCTCAAGATCGTGCGCCCCCGTGGAGTGGTGGCCAACGTCGGTCTGCCCTCGCAGAAGTACCAGGTACGGCCCGGACTGCTCATCGGCGGTGGCAAGGTCCTGACCGGGTCCAACATCGGCGGCATCGCCGAGACCAAGGAGATGCTCGCCTTCTGCGCCGAGCACGGCATCAGCGCATGGATCGAGATCATCTCCGCCGACCAGGTCTCGGCTGCCTACGACAAGGTGGTGGCCGGCGAGGCCCGCTACCGCTACGTGATCGACGTCAGCACGATCGAGCCCTGACCGTGCCGCTCTCCCCCGGCGCGCGCACCGACCTGCGCCCGTCGGGGGTGAGCGCCACCGTCGCGGTCGCTGCCTCGCTGCTCCTGATCCAGGCGGTGCGGCACGGGTGGCTGGGGGTGGACGCCGGCTGCGGAGCCGAGTTCTGTGAGCGCTGGCACGACGCTGGTCTGCTGAAACAGCCCGTCAACACGCTCTCCAACGCAGGATTCGTGGTCGTGGGCCTGGCCATCGCCTGGACCTCCCGCCAGGTCGGGGCACGGGGCGAGGGGCCGCTTCGTCGTACCTCCGTGGTCAGCCTGATGGCCACGGTGGTGGTGCTCCTGGGGCCGGCGAGTGCTGCGATGCACGCCACCGGCAGTCAGGCGGGTCGAAGCCTCGACCTGCTGTCGATGCATCTGGTGGCCGGGTTCGCCGCGGCCTACGCCGTGGCGCGCAGCATCGGCGCTCCGCAGCTGTTGCTGCCGTGCTTCGTCGTGCTCGTGCTCGCGGCGCAGACCGCCGCGCTGGTCCCCGGGGAGGTGCCGGTGGTTCGGCAACCGGAGAACGTCACGTTCGCAGCGCTGCTCCTCGTCACGGTGCTGGTCGAGAATCGGACACGAACCCTGGGGCGCGGCCGGCTGGAGCAACGGTGGCTGGCGTCCGCGCT
>JAZQNT010000097.1:0-6139 GCA_045627505.1 Nocardioides sp. | reverse complement strand
GACCGCTTGGCCTCCGACTTGATCGACCGCGCCCCGGTCGCCGACCGTCGCTACAAGGTGGCCCGAGACGCCACCCTGTCGATCGCCGAGGAGAACACCCTCCCGGTCGAGAACCTGATCACCCCCGACTACGTGCGCCGGGCGATGTGGACCCCGCCGCGGACCCGTGACGAGGCGGAGCTGACCGAGCGGATGGCCGAGCAGCTCGCCGGCTACGGCGCGCGCCCCTGGCAGATCGAGCTGGTGAACTCCTCGCTGGTCTTCGCCGTGCTCGACGCCGAACGCGCGGCCTGAGGGCCCGCTGCCCTGATCGGCGCGCGCTGGCCTGACCAGGCCGCGTCAATCAGGGCGTCAATCAGGGCGCGTCGATCAGGAAGCGTCGGCCGAGGGGCTGGGCGACCCGGACTCCTCCGGGGCCGGCGTCTCCTCCTCCGGCGCCAGGAACGCGCGCGAGGCCTCGTCGATCTGCGTGGTGATGGCGTCCAGGTCGATCACGCCAGGCTCGGAGAGCATCTGCTCGAGGTAGGGAGCCACGACCTCCTGCAGCCCCTCCCAGTCCACGGACAGCGCCGGTGACCAGGCGCCGCGCAGGGTGGCGGTGAAGACGTTGCTCCGCGCCGGCTGCTGGTCCTTGGCCAGGAAGGAGTCGCTGCTGCCCACCGCCAGGTTGGCCGGCGTGCGGGCGCCGGAGCCGATGACCTGCGCGTTGGTCTCGTCGGAGACCATGTCGGCGATCAGGCCGGCGGCGAGGGCCGGGTACTTGGAGTCGGCGCTGATGCACAGGCCAGCCACGTCAGCACTGGTGCGCACCTCGGAGATGCGCGGGATCGGCAGGATGTCGAAGGAGAGCCCCTCGACCGCCCGGAGCTCGGGCACCAGCGAACGGTCCCCCGCCATCAGGCCGAGCTTGCCGCGCTTGAAGAGCTTGAGGGTGCTGTTGCCCTTGAGCTGCTGGTCGCTGGGGGTGAGGCTGGCGTCGCGCAGCACCTCCAGCGTCTTCTCCAGCGCCTCCCGGGTCTCGTCGGAGGAGAAGGCCAGCGACGTGGGTGCGGCGTCGTCGTCGAAGACCTTGCCGCTGCCCGACAGGATGAACGGGACCAGGCCGTCGAGCGTCGGCTCGATCCGGACCCCGGCGGTACCGGCCTCCGCGTTGGCGGCGAACGCCGCCGCGGCGGCGAAGTGCCGCATGGTCCACGCGGTCCGGGAGGAGACCGGCAGGCCCTCGGCCTTCATCGCCTCGGTGTCGACCAAGGTGGTGTTGACGTAGATGACCTCGGTGTTGATCGACCACGGCATGCACTGCAGCTCGCCGTCGACGCTCATGGCCTGGAGCGCGTCGCGGGAGAAGCGGTCGCCGAAGTCGACGCCCCGCTCGTCGAGCATCTCGGAGGCCGGCTGGGAGGCCTTGGCCTCGAGCACGGCGCCGAGGTCGTCGCGGTCGACCATGAAGACGTCGGGCAGCGTGCCGTTCTCCAGGGCGGCGCGCACGTCCTGGGCGCCGTCCCACTTCACGACCTTGGTCCGCACCGTCGGGTTGGCCTCGTTGCGGGCCTTCACGACGTCGTCCCAAGCCGTCAGCTCGGCGTCGTCGCCGAAGACGCCCACGCTGATGTGCAGCGTCTTCTTGGTGGGTTCGGTCGTCTTGCCTGCCTCCGGCTGGGTGCTTGACGAGCACGCCGAAACGGCGAGCGACATGGCCAGCAGGGAGGCGAGGGCGAGACCGGCACGGCGGGACGTCATGGGCTCGAGATCTTCTCTCCGTCGACAGGACTTGGCCTTGACACTCTAACGAGCGACACCACAGACCGACGCGGCGCCTCGCGCGCAGACGGTCGAGCCGGACGCTCGCCCGAGGTGGGTGTTGGGGGTACGCCGGACCGGGAGCGCCTCACGGCGCGTGGCCGCTCGTAGCGGCTTATTTTGGGACCCGGGGCTGCCACAGTCCGGCGCACCAGTGAAAACTGTACGCCCGTCATGAGGCCATCTCCACCCTCGAGACGGTCAGCGGAGGCGTCGATTCTCACACCCTCATCGGCGTGCACGCTCCCCGGAAAAATGGTGGCACCCGGAGGCCGGTCACTCGGGAGCCAGTCGGGAGTCAGTCGGGAGTCAGTCGAGCACGCCGCGGGACTCGAGCCGTGCCGTGTGCTCCAGCTGTTCGGCCAGCTGCAGCATCCGCAGCGTGGCCTCGTGCCCGGCGTGACCGAGGTAACCGCGACCGGTGGCGACGACGTGGGCGAAGGCCGCGGCCCGCGCCAGCACGTCGACGAAGTCGCCGGTGGCGATCCCGCGCAGCACCTCGTCGATCATCGCCTCCACCTGCTGCGGCCCCGGCGGGTCCGCCACGCCGGCCACCACGCCCGCCGCCTGGGCGGTGTCGAGTCCGGCACGGAACTCCTCGGCCACGGAGTGCGGGTCCTGCTTCACCCAGGTGCTGAGCAGGTACAGGCGCCACAGCGTGCCGGCGAGTGAGTCCTTGGGCGCGCCGGCCCAGATGTCGGCCAAGGTCTCCAGCCCCTCGGTCTCGGCTAGTCGCACGACCCGGTCGATCGTCTCCGCGTCCCCCTCACGGCGGACGCCGCGCACCAGCAGCGTGGCAGCGAGGTCACCGGCCTCGCGGATCGAGGCCGGATCGGCGCCGGCCTCGAACTCGGAGAAGAACGCCTCCGTGCGGACGATCGGCCGGTGGTGTCGTCGGGTGCGTGCAGGCATCTGCATTTCGTCCACGCTACGCCGCCCACCTGAGCCGACTGCCGGCCCGCGTCCCGGGCCTCATCCCAGCACCTTCCGGATCCGCTGGTCGGAGACCTTCTGCGCCGTACCCAGGTGCTGGGCCCACAGCTGGACCCGCCACTCCTCCAGCATCCAGCGTGCCTCGCGCAGGGCCGCGTGCGGCGGGCGACCCTCGGGCAGGGCCTGCACCTGGTGCAGCCAGGACGCCTGCAGGTCGTTGATCTCCTCCATCAGCAACCGGTCGGCGTGGACCTGGGCGCCCAACTTGTCGCGGCGCACCTCGACCGCGGCCAGGTAGCGCGGGTAGTGGCGCAGACGGGCGGCACCGGCCTCGCCCACGAACCCGCGGTGCACCAGCCGCTCCACCTGCGCCTTCATGTCGGTCAGCGCCGGCAGGGTGTGCAGGTCGGCCCGTCCGCTGAGGGCCTTCTCCACCGAGCGCCAGGCGGCCAGCACCCGGATCACGTCGGCCAGGGCGTTGCGCAGGCGCGGCTCCAACTCGCCCTTTGCGCGGGTCAGGAGGGCGTCGAAGGAAGCCTCGTCGCGCACCTCCTTCGCCTCGTCCACGAGGTCGAGGGCCACCCCCGCCCGCAGGTCCTCGACCAGCTCCGAGACGTGCGGGTACGGCGACGAGGCCAGCCCCAGCTTCTCGGTGTTGGAGAGGTTGTCGAGGAGCCTCTCGGCGCCGGGCAGGTTGAGCAGCAGCAGGCGCCGCACGCCCAGACGGTGCCGGGCCTCGGCCTCCTCCTCGGAGCCGAACACCCCGAGACCCACGGTGGCGCCCTCGTCGGTCAGGGCCAGGTGGCCGCGCACCTCGTGGCCGGCACGCTTCTGGGTGAAGGAACGTTCGATCTCACCGAAGGTCCAGGAGGTCTGTCCGGTCGCGGTCACTCCGGTGTCGGAGGCCACCTCGGCCATCGCCTTCGCGAACCTGGGGCGCAACGGCGCCTTGAGCGCGTCGAGGTCCTTGCCCCGTGCGGCCTCCGTGCCGTCGTCGCCCACCACCTTGAACGTGGGCCGCAGGTGCGGGGGCAGCTTGTCCAGGCCCCACGCCTCACGCGGCACGTGAACCCCGGTGGTGGAGCGCAGGTACCGCTCCAGGGCGTCCAGCAGCGGCTCCTCCCCCGCCGGCACTGCGGCGAGGAAGTTCCTGGCCGTGTTCGGGGCCGGGACGAACGACACCCGCAGGGCCTTGGGCAGGCTGCGGATCAGGTCGGTGACCAGCTCCTCGCGCAGGCCGGGCACGAGCCAGGAGAAGTCGTCGGCCTCCACCTGGTTGAGGGTGGCGACCGGCACCTCGATCGTGATGCCGTCGTCGGCCGCGCCCGGGTCGAAGTGGTAGGCGATCGGGAAGGTGAGGTGCTCGCCCTGCCACTGCGTCGGGAAGTCTCCGGCCTCGACCTCCTCCGCGGTGTCGTGGGTGAGCATGTCGAGGTCGAAGGTGAGCAGCTCGGGGTTCGTGCGCCGCTCCTCCTTCCACCAGGAGTTGAAGTGCGCGCCGGAGACCACGTCGGCCGGGATCCGGGCGTCGTAGAAGTCGAAGAGGGTGTGCTCGTCCACGACGATGTCGCGGCGCCGCGCGCGGTGTTCGAGCTCCTCGGCCTCGGCCAGCAGCTGGTTGTTGCGGGTCCAGAACTTGTGCCGTCCCGACGTCAGCTCGGCCCACTCGCCGTACACCAGCGCGTGCCGGATGAAGAGCTCGCGGGAGAGCGCGGGGTCGATCCTGCCGTAGTTGACCGGACGGTCCGCGACCAGCGGGACGCCGTAGAGCGTCACCTTCTCCATCGCCGTCACCGAGGCGCGCCGCTTGGACCACGCGGGCTCGGAGTACTGACGCTTGACCAGGTGTGCACCCAGACGCTCGGCCCACTCAGGCTTGATCGCGGCGTTCTGCCGGGCCCACAGCCGGCCGGTCTCCACCAGCTCCCCGGCCATCAGGAAGCCGGGGTTCTGGCCCTTGAGCCCGGAGCCGGGGAAGATCGCGAACTTCGCGCGGCGGGCACCGAGGTACTCGCGCATGGCGCGGCGCTCGGTGGGCTTGGTGCCACTTCCCTTGGCAGCGGGGCCCTTGGCAGCGGGGCGCGGTTTCTCCCGCTCCTCCAGCGCACCGACGTGGCTGAGCAGGCCCGAGAGCAGGGCCTGGTGGATGCCGTCCGCGTCGTAGACCAGACCGCCCTCGAGTGCGTACGGCGAGGCGGAGGTGGCGTGCTGCTCCTCCTTGCGGGGCTCACGACCCGCGCGGCGGGCGTTGCGCATCTCCTTCTCGGGCTGCTTGCCCCGGCCGCGCTGAGCACCCTGGTCCGCCCGCTGCGGTGCGGCGCCCAGGTCGATCTTCATCTCCTTGCAGACCTGGCGCAGCTGGGACTCGAACTCCTGCCACTCGCGCACCCGCAGGTAGTTGAGGAACTCGCGCTTGCACATGCGCCGGAACGCCGAGGAGGAGAGCTCCCTCTGCTGCTCCTTGACGTAGTTCCACAGGTTCAGCCAGGTGAGGAAGTCCGAGGACTTGTCCTTGAACCGGGCGTGGAACTGGTCGGCCTGGGCCTGCTGCTCCACCGGCCGCTCACGGGGGTCCTGCAGCGAGAGCGCGGAGGCGATCACGATGACGTCGCGCACGCACCCCAGACGCTCGGCCTCCAGGATCATCCTGCCCAGGCGCGGGTCGATCGGCAGCCGGGCCAGCCGCTGCCCCAGACGGGTCAGATGCTTCTCCTCGCCGCCCTTCAGGGGCCCTTCATTCATGCGCACCGCGCCCAGCTCCTCGAGCAGCTGGACGCCCGCCTGCACGTTGCGCTTGTCCGGCGCCTCGACGAACGGGAACCGGGCGATCTCGCCCAGCCCCAGCGAGGTCATCTGCAGGATGACGCTGGCCAGGTTGGTGCGCAGGATCTCGGGGTCGGTGAACTCCGGGCGGCCCTCGAAGTCCTCTTCCGAGTAGAGGCGGATCGCGATGCCCTCGCTGACGCGCCCGCACCGCCCCGAGCGCTGGTTGGCGCTGGCCTGGCTGATCGGCTCGATGGGCAGGCGCTGCACCTTGGTGCGCACCGAGTAGCGGGAGATGCGGGCCACGCCGGTGTCGACGACGTACTTGATGCCCGGCACGGTCAGCGAGGTCTCGGCGACGTTGGTCGCCAGCACCACGCGGCGTACGGAGGCGGGGTGGGAGGAGAAGACCCGGTGCTGCTCGGCGGCGGAGAGCCGCGAGTAGAGCGGCACGATCTCCAGCCGGTCGGACTTGAGCGCGTCGAAGGCGTCGGCGGTGTCGCGGATCTCCCGCTCGCCGGGGATTATTCTGCTGTTCTGGAATACGTATGAAAAGAAGCGCATGACCCTCATATTCGAGAACTGCATGTTCCAATTGTATGGACCACGCTAAGTTGTTTTTGGCTATATTGCCAAGTTTCTT
>JAZQNT010000096.1:0-7425 GCA_045627505.1 Nocardioides sp. | reverse complement strand
CGTGGGGCTGCGCCGTTTCTTCGAGGGCTCGGGGTTCACCGTCCTCACCGACGGCAAGAAGCTGCCGCCGTTCCACGGGCTCACCTGGTACCCCGAGAGCCTGAAGAACCCGCCGCTCTGGTTCTGGAAGAACCTCAAGCGTTGAGCTTCTGGAAGAACCTCAGGCGTTGAGCCTCCGGAGCGACCTCAGTCGGTCAGCTCGACGATGACCGGTGCGTGGTCACTCGGGGTGCCCTCGCCGAGGGTGGGGTTGCGCTCGTCGACGGCGGTCCAGGCGTCGGTGACCCGTGCGTCCAGGGACGGGATGCCGAGCAGGAAGTCGATGCGCAGGCCGCGGTTGCGCTCGAACCGGTTCCGGAAGTAGTCCCAGTAGGTGTAGACGCCGGGGCCGGGGGTGTACGGACCGGCCATGTCGACGTAGCCGTCGGCCTTGAAAGCGGCGAACGCCTCACGCTCGGCCGGCGTCACATGGGTCTTGCCGCGGAAGTCCTTCGGGTCGTACACGTCGTCGTCGGTGGGGCAGACGTTCCAGTCGCCCACCAGCGCGGTCGGCTCGTCGAGCCACTGCGCGGCGTTTGCGCGTAGCTTCGCCAGCCAGTCCAGCTTGTAGGCGTAGTGCGGGTCGTCGACCTTGCGCCCGTTGGGCACGTAGAGCGACCAGATGCGCACCCCACCGCAGAGCGCGCCGATCGCCCGGGCCTCCTGGGTGAGCGGGTCGCCGAAGCCGGGCATGCCGTCGAAGCCGGTGCGGACGTCCTCGAGGCCGACGCGACTGATCAGGGCCACGCCGTTCCACTGGCTGAAGCCGGCCGCGGCCACCTCGTAGCCCATCGACTCCAGGTCCATCAGGGGCAACTGCTCGACCTTCGCCTTCGTCTCCTGGATGGCCAGGACGTCGATGTCGTGCCGGGCCAGGAAGGCCTCCACGCGGTCGATGCGGGTACGAAGCGAGTTCACAAGTCGGAGGCCAGCGGTCTTAGGAAGACAATAGAGAGGGACAACTCCTTGGCTCACAGAACGACATGGCTACGATCCGACTTGCTGCTCGACCTTCGCCTTCGTCTCCTGCACGGCCAGGACGTCGATGTCGTGCCGGGCCAGGAAGGCCTCCACGCGGTCGATGCGGGTACGAAGCGAGTTCACGTTCCAAGTGGCGATGCGCACCGGGCGAGCCTAGACGTCGGGCCTCACCGGGACGGCGCCGCGGTGCAGGAACGCCTCACGCCAGGAACGGGGCGACGGCCTCCGGGGTGGCCCGCTGCGCCAGGGAGACTGCGATCGGCTCCGCGACGTCGAGCAGTTTGACGCTCTCGCCGCCCGCGGCGGTCGTGGCGGTGAGCGAGCACAGCCCCAGCCTCCGCTGGAACCAGGTGCGTTCGACCACCCAGCCGATGATCCCGTCGGTCTCCAGCACGGTGCGCACCCGCGCCGTGGTGCCGCTGCCGACCACCAGGTGCGTGGGGGTGAGCGCGTGCCCGAGGTGGCGGTAGGCCAGCTCTGCGCGCAGCACCGCGAACGGGATCCACGCCGCGGCCGGAGCCAGGGCGAGGACCAGGGGAAGGTCGACGTCGCCCCACCGGTCGAGGACCAGGAACACGCCCAGGCCCACGACCGCCAGGAAGAGCGTGCCCCACTGCTGGCGTACGTGTGAGCGGCGTCGGGCCAGCGGACCGTGGGAGATGAGCGTGAGGCTGAGCGGGCCGGGCACGCCCAGGACCTGTTCGCCCACCGCCCGGACCGTGGCGGTCGGGGCGTGCGGGAGGATGCGCGTGCTGCCGCCACTACCGACGCCGGTGGCCAGGGTGCTCAACTCGGCACCCTTCACCGGTCGCAGGAGCAGCGGTTCGGAGACCTCGACGCCCCGCACCCGCTTCTCCTCGACGCTGATCGAGCGGGTGTCGAGCAGGCCGTGGGTCAGGTTCAAGGTGTCGTCGCGACTGGTCAGCCGCAGGCCCCACCACTGCACGACGAAACCGATCATCGCCACCAGCACCCAGGCGATGACGCAGGCCAGGACCGCGCCGATGATGAAGAGCGTGAGGCCCACCTTGAGCAGCCCGGCGGCCTGGTCGTCGAAGCCCTCCCAGAACGACTGCGGGATGAGGTCGTCGCCCACCGCCTGACTGATCACACCGAGCGCCGCGGCGACCACTGCGAGCCGGGTGAGGTCGAAGGGGGCGAAGCGCAGCCACGTCCAGCTGAACTCGGCCAGGACGCGCTCGGGCGATTCGAGCTGCGGTGATCCGGGCTCCACCGGGTCCGTGGCTGGCGGGTGCGTAGTCGGCGGCGGGGCGGTGGTCATCGCCGCGAGGGGAGCGGTCGCGGTCGAGGCCTCGGGTGCGGAGCCCTCGGGTGCGGAGCCCTCGGGTACGGGGGACACGACACCCCGACGGCCTGCGAGCAACGTGCTGCGCAGCTCCTCGGCCCGGACCAGGAGCACGCCGTCCAACTCGATCCGGTCGTCGTCGACGCCGGTGCCCACCGAGACCTTGCGGATGCCCAGGAGCCGGTGCAGGAGCTGGGCTTCGAGGTCGACGCTGCGGATCCGGTCCAGCGGGGCGGTCTTCACCTGTCGGTTGAGCAGCCCGGTGCGGTACTGCACTTGGGTGTCGGTGATGCGGAACCGCTGGGTGAACCAGGGGAGGACGGAGACCGCGGCGCCGAGCAGCGCCACCACCGGGATCGCCACCTCCCACCAGGACTCACCGAAGGACGACGCACCCACCGTGATCGCGATCAACGGCAGGAGCATCGACTTGATCGCTCGGAGCGGGTCGAGCAGGAGCTTGCGTGAGGAGAGGCGCTCCCACTCCGCCTCGGCGGCGGGCGCCGGGGTGGGTGCGGGGGAGGTCTCGAAGCCGTCCACGGTCACGTCGCGTCACCGTCGGAGGCAGCGGTGACGGCGGTCAGGCGCGCGATCACCTCACGGGCCTCAGCCTCGTCGATGCAGTCGATCTCGATGGCGCCGGCGGAGGAGGCGGTGGTCACGGTGATGGACATCAGCCCGAACCGACGCATGACCGGTCCTTGGGAGGAGTCGACGGTCTGGATCCGGTTGACCGGGGCGATCCGGCTGTCGCGGTCGATGAAGCCGACGCGGGTGTGAACGGCGACGTCGTCGACCTCCCAGCGGTGGATCCGGTAGCGCACGCCGGGCGCCACGAGCACCTCCACCA
Organism: Nocardioides sp.; assembly: GCA_045627505.1. GTDB lineage: Bacteria > Actinomycetota > Actinomycetes > Propionibacteriales > Nocardioidaceae > Nocardioides. The sequence continues at coordinate 4,249 of JAZQNT010000096.1, read as the reverse complement.
GCGACCAACCCACGATCAGGGCGAGCAGGGCGGTGGCCCACCAGCGGCCGTCGGCGAAGACGACGTAGAGCGGCACCGTGATCGCCAGGACGATCACCGAGGTGATCGTGTTGACCGTGCGCCAGTAGGGCACCGCGCGGGGGCTGACCCGGTGTGCGGGGTCGCGCAGGCCGACGGGGGCGGGCAGGGGCTCTCCGTGGTCGGTGGCCGGGGTGGTGTCAGTCACGGGGCCACAATCGCACACGCCGGGGAGCGGCTCCGAGCCCTTCCGTTCGGCGGAGGGGAGTGGGGAGGAGCACGTCGTCGGGCGAGGGGATTGGGGAGGGGTGTCGCTGCGCACCTAGAATCGCCCGCGTGGCTCTCACCATCGGAATCGTCGGACTCCCCAACGCGGGCAAGTCGACCCTCTTCAACGCCCTGACCAAGAACGACGTCCTCGCGGCGAACTACCCGTTCGCGACGATCGAGCCGAACGTCGGTGTGGTCGGCGTGCCGGACGAGCGTCTGGCCCAGCTGGCCGAGATCTTCGGTTCGGAGAAGATCCTTCCCGCGACCGTGGAGTTCGTCGACATCGCCGGCATCGTGCGCGGCGCCTCGCAGGGTGAGGGTCTGGGCAACAAGTTCCTCTCCCACATCCGCGAGTCCTCGGCGATCTGCCAGGTGACCCGCGTCTTCCGCGACGAGGACGTCACCCACGTCGACGGTGAGGTCAACCCCGGCAACGACATCTCCACCATCCAGACCGAGCTGGTGCTGGCCGACCTGGAGACCGTCGAGCGTGCGGTGCAGCGCCTCGAGAAGGAGTCGCGCAAGAATAAGGACCTCCTTGCCAACCTGGAGGCCGCGAAGGCTGCCCAGGAGGCGCTGGAGACCGGCACCCCGATCATCGCCACCAACATCGACCGCGACCTGCTGCGCGAGCTGTCGCTGTTGACCGCCAAGCCGTTCATCTACGTCTTCAACTGCGACGCCGACGAGCTCAAGGACGAGGAGCTCAAGGCGAAGATGCGCGAGCTCGTCGCGCCCGCCGAGGCGATCTTCCTGGACGCGAAGTTCGAGTCCGAGCTGATCGAGCTCGACGACGAGGAGGCCGCCGAGTTCCTGGCCGAGGCCGGTGTGACCGAGCCCGGTCTCGAGGTGCTGGCCCGCGTCGGCTTCGACACCCTCGGCCTGCAGACCTACCTGACCGCCGGCCCCAAGGAGACTCGGGCCTGGTCGATCAAGTAGGGCGCCACCGCCCCCGAGCCCGCCGGTGTGATCCACACCGACTTCCAGAAGGGCTTCATCAAGGCCGAGATCGTCTCCTTCGACGACCTCAAGGAGGCTGGCTCCATGGTGAAGGCCAAGGAGGCCGGCAAGGTCCGCATGGAGGGCAAGGACTACGTCATGGCCGACGGCGACGTGGTGGAGTTCCGCTTCAACGTCTGAATCGACGCGCTTTCGCAGATCGGGTCCCTGAGCGAGGTCGCTCACGGACCCGATCTGCGTCCCCGGCCGTGAAGGTCTGAGTGTCGAGCACAGGTGCTGGAGCACTGGCCGGACGTGGCCCTGCCCGACGTGGCCTGCTCGACGTGGAGACACTCGGCATCGGCCAGACCAGCGCGACCAAGCGCGCTGAGGGCCGTGATCACCGCCGAGGGCAACGGCTGGCTGTGACGGCGGCCGGCTGCCCTGACGGTCGGAGCAGGGAGTTCGGTCGCACGTGGTCCGATCAACCGTCCGGACCGCGCTCGGCAGGTCAGGCGACGGGCTCGAACGGCGCCAGGCGGATCGTGGTGTCCATGCCGACGTCCAGGGCGTCCTCCTCGCCGGGCATGTTGCTGATCCGGGTCGGGACGGGCACGGGGACCTGACCGGCGGCCAGCTGGAACACCAGGATCGACGCGCGCTCGGCGCCGTTGCCGGGGAGGTTGCCGGTCCACTCGAGCAGGGACCGAGCCGCGTCGCCGGGGGACAGGCGGACCGGGCCGGTGAACCCCGATCCGATGCCGGGCTCGGCGATCAGCGTGAAGCGGTGCCCCCACTGGCCCCGGGCGCCGACGCCGGCCACCCCTTCGACCACGCAGGCCCGCTTCGAGGTGTTCTTCACGACGAGCGAAGTGTACCGGTGGCCGGCCGCCGCGTCGAGGCCGGAGAGGCGGGCGTCCACGTCCTCGGGACCGCACTTCGAGTCTCCGGCAGCCGCCTCGGCGCGGGTGCGCAGCAACGCCTTGAGGTCTGCGTCGGACAGGTCGGCGTCCGGCGTTGGGGCCGGGCCGTCCGGGGACTCGTCCCACCCGGGCGTCAGCTCCGTCTCGTGGGGCGCCCCGGCGGACAGCGGCGGTTCGGTGGGTGTCACTGACGGCCCGGACATGGGCGACTCGTTGTCACTGCTGGTGCTGGTGCACCCGGCGAGCGCGAGCAGGACGCCGCACGACGCGGCGGCGAGGCTGGTGGCGGTTCGGCGTGGAGACATCCGGCGATGTTACGGCGCAGGGGAAACCGAGCCGGGACTAGACCATGTTGGATCGAGGAGCTGCACCATCGCGCACCGGCCGACGCATCGATGCCGGGGAGCAGCGCCTCGCGCGTCATCGTCCGGGCCAGGTCCCGGCCGATCTCGTCGTCTCCGAGCAGTCGTTAGCCCAGGCGCGCGTAGCACGGCGCTTTCCAGGGCCTGCATCCCGAAGGCGAGGCTCACCAGATCGGCGCTGCGCGGGCACTCGCGCATGGCGATCCTCCACGACGCCCAACGAACCGGATGTCTCCGCTGGGCAGTCGCCGGATGTCGTAGGTGGGGTCGTGGGCTCGGTGGTGGTGTCGGGCGCACAGGAGCAGCGCGTTGTCGAGATCGGTCGCGCCGCCGTGTGACCAGGGGTGCAGGTGGTGGGCCTCGGTCCAGGTGCCGGGGATCGAGCAGCCCTCGGTACGGCAGGTGTGGTCGCGCAGCAGCAGGGCTCGGCGTTGGGCCTTGGTGAAGAGTCGGCTGGCACGGCCGAGGTCGAGGATCTCGGAGTTGGTGCCGAGGACGGCGGGGATGACGTGTGCGGTGCAGGCGAGGCGTCGGGCTTGGGCTGCGGTGATGGTGGTGTGGCCGTCGCCGGGGACCTCGTTGTCGATGGTCGCGGTCCCGATGCTCTCCAAGAGCGTCGTGAGGGGGATGGTGACGGTGATGTGGGTGGCGTCGCCGCCGTGGATGGGGAGCCTCGTGGGGTCGAGGGTTTCGAGGAGTTGGCCGAAGGCTTCGGCGAGGCGGCGCGGGTGGTTGAGGACCGGGCCGAAGCCGTTCTGCTCGGCATCGGTCTGGTGTGCGGCGCTGTCCCGGGCGTGGTCGTCGCTCAGGCGTGGGTTGGTGAAGGCGTGGAGGTAGGTGCTGAGTCGGGCGGCGACGGCGTCGGGGACCAGGGCGGTGATCCGGGTGGTGCCGTCGCCGATGGCTCGGATGTGGAGTCGTTGCTTCTCCTGGGCGTGTTTCTCGGCGTCGGCCAGTTTGCGGGCTTCTTCGTCGTCGAAGCGTTGCGGGTCGAGGATCTCGAGGATCCGGCGCCCGAGGACGGTGAGTTCTTTGGGGTCGTGGTGGGCTGCGAGCCGGAGGAGTTCGGTTTCGGCGCGTTCGACGAGGTCCTGGCCGAGGTGGGTGGGGAGTTGGTCGAGGGCGCGGGCGATCACGCGGGCCTGGTCGGTGTTCGCCTGTCCCTCGCGCAGTGCTGCGGCCAGGGCGGGACGGTTACGGTCGAGGGCTTGGGCCAGGTGCAGGTCACCGACGGTGTCGCTGCGACGTAGGTGGGCGTGGTGGGCCAGCCAGGTGGCGATGGAGTGGAAGCCGTGCGCGTCGGCGACGTCAGAGGAGGCGGCCATGAGGCGGAGTCTGAGCTCTGTGAGTTGGGCTTCGACCTGGACCAGGGCGAGCAGCGCGGTGGCCTTCTCCTCGGTGGGCATGAAGGTGGGGTTGAGGTCGGCGGCGCTCTTCACCTGCTCCTGCAGGGCGCGGACCGTGTCAGTGATCAGGTGCATCGCCGCCTCCTCTCGCCCAGGGACCCGTTCCATGCCCATTCTTTCGAACATGTGTTCGAAGTTCATCCCTCAGGCGGTGTACCCATGCGTGTCATGTCTCAGGACATCGGTGACAGTTCTGCATCAGGACATCGGTGACACTGCGAACCACCGTGGTGGTGACACTTCTGCCCCGATGCTCACCGAGTGTCCGAGAAGGTCCAGAAGCTGCCAGAGCTTGAGGGTCATAAGTGCGATTCCGAGATAGAGGTTAAGT
>JAZQNT010000095.1:0-2911 GCA_045627505.1 Nocardioides sp. | reverse complement strand
CCCACGTTGGACCGACTCGCCAGCCTACTGGTTGCCGGCAAGAAATCCCAATCCGGAGCTGAGCTCGACGGATGGGAGCCGGGGATCGTCAGTTCGGGGTTCTAGGCCCCGCCGAAGGGGACGCCCAGCTCGGCGAGCTTGGCCTCTCCCCCGTCGAGGGCAGTGAGGACCCAGGCACCCGTGGGGGTGAGGGTGAAGGTGTGCTCGTAGTGGGCGGCCCAGCGACCGTCCGCCATCGAGACGGTCCAGTCGTCGTCCTCGACCCAGGTGTCGGCCGAGCCCAGGGCGATCATCGGCTCCACCGCCAGCGCCATGCCACGCACCAGCTTGGGTCCGCGGCCGGCACGGCCGTAGTTGGGCACGTTGGGGGCCATGTGCATCTGCGAGCCGATGCCGTGGCCGGTGTAGTCCTCGAGGATGCCGTAGGAGCCCTGCTCACGGACGTACGACTCGATGGCGAAGCTGATGTCGGTGACCCGACCGCCGAGCCGGGCCGCGGCGATGCCGCGCCACATCGACTCCTCGGTGACCGCCATCAGGCGGGTCACCTCCTCGGGCACCTCCCCCACCGCGACGGTGAGAGCAGCGTCGCCGTGCCAGCCGTCGACGATCGCTCCGCAGTCGATGGAGATGATGTCGCCCTCGACGAGCGCCCGGTCACCGGGGATGCCGTGCACCACCTGGTCGTTGACCGACGCGCAGATGGAGGCGGGGAACGGCGGCACCCCGTATCCCTTGAAGGAGGGGATGCCGCCGTTCGACCGGATGTTGTCCTCCGCGATCGCGTCGAGCTCGCCGGTGGTCACACCGGGACGCACGGCGGCGCGCAGCACCTCCAGCGTCTCCCCGACCACCAGGCCGGCGCGGCGCATCACCTCGATCTGCTCCGGGGTCTTGATCTGGATCCCCCGATCACGGAAACCCACGACTCAGCCCTTCAGACCCTCGAGGACGGCGAAGATCCGCTGCGTGACCTCGTCGACCTCACCCATGCCGTCGACCTCGATCAGCAGGCCGCGCTCGCGGTACACGTCGATCAACGGAGCGGTCTGCTCGGTGTAGACCTCCTGGCGCCGACGGATGACGTCCTCGGTGTCGTCCGCACGGTTCTCGATGGTGGCGCGCGTGAGCAGGCGCTGGACGATGGCTTCGGGGTCGACGGTCAGCACGACTGCGGCGTCCAGGGAGAGGCCGGTGCCGGCCAGCATGTCATCGAGCTCGTGCACCTGGGCGACGGTGCGCGGGTAGCCGTCCAGCAGGAAGCCGCCGACCGCGTCGTCCTCGGCGATGCGGTTGCGCACCATCGAGTTCGTGACCTCGTCGGGCACGTACTCGCCCGCGTCCATGTAGCGCTTGGCCTCGACACCCAGCGGGGTGCCGGCGGAGACGTTGGCGCGGAAGATGTCACCCGTGGAGATCGCCGGAATGCCGAACTTTTCGGCGATGTAGGCCGCCTGCGTGCCCTTGCCGGCACCGGGCGGACCCATGATGATGAGGCGCATTTAGCTGAGGAACCCTTCGTAGTTTCGCTGCTGGAGCTGGCTCTCGATCTGCTTCACCGTGTCGAGTGCGACGCCCACCATGATCAAGATGGAGGTGCCGCCGAACGGGAAGTTCTGGTCCGCGCCGACCGCCGAGATGGCGACCAGCGGGATGAGGGAGATGAGACCGAGGTAGAGGGCGCCCGGGAAGGTGATCCTGGACAGCACGTAGGACAGGTAGTCCTGGGTCGGCTTCCCCGCCCGGATTCCGGGGATGAAGCCGCCGTACTTCTTCATGTTGTCCGCCACCTCTTCGGGGTTGAAGGTGATGGAGACGTAGAAGTACGCGAAGAAGATGATGAGGAGGAAGAAGACGAGCATGTAGAGCGGGTCGGCGCCCGACTCGAAGTTGTCGCGGATGAACGTCGCGACCCGTCCGCTGCCCTCGCTGAAGCCGACGGCCATCATCGGCAGGTACAGCAGGGAGGAGGCGAAGATGACCGGGATGATGCCGGCCTGGTTCACCTTGAGCGGGATGTAGGTGGACGAGCCGCCGAACATCTTGCGCCCGACCATGCGGCGGGCGTACTGCACCGGGATGCGGCGCTGCGCCTGCTCAATGAAGATGACGCCGGCCATGATCGCCAGGCCGATCAGGATCACGAGGGCGAACGGGACCCAGTTGTCGCCGCCCTTGGCCTGCTTGACCGCCCACAGGGAGCTGGGGAAGGTCGCGACGACCTGGCAGAAGATCAGCAGCGACATGCCGTTGCCGACACCACGCTCGGTGATCAGCTCGCCGAGCCACATGATGACCGCGGTACCGGCGGTCATGGTGATGACGATCATCAGGAACGTCGCGGTGCTGTCGGAGTGCAGCAGGTCGAGGTCACAGCCCTGGAGAAGACGCTTGGAGCGCGCCAGCGCCACGATGCCCGTGGCCTGGAGCAGGGCCAGGCCCAGCGTCAGGTAGCGGGTGTACTGGGTGATCTTGGCCTGACCCGCCTGACCTTCCTTCTTCAGCGCTTCGAGCCGCGGAATGACCACGACGAGCAGCTGCAGGATGATCGAGGCGGTGATGTAGGGCATGATGCCGAGCGCGAAGATCGAGAGCTGGAGCAGTGCTCCACCCGAGAAGAGGTTGATCATGCCGTAGAGGCCGCCCTCCTCCAGCGTGGAGAGGCAGCTTCGGACGTTCGAGACGTGGACGCCCGGTGAGGGCACCTGCGAACCGAACCGGAAGACCGCGATCACCAGCAGGACAAACAGCAGCTTGCGCCGCAGGTCCGGCGTACGGAAAGCGTTGGCGAAGGCGCCGAGCACTTTGTACCTCTTCTCGCTTGCACTGGTGGCCGTACCCCCAACGGGACGACCAGACACGGCCGGGACCGTGAGAACGATATGACCTCATGCGGTCTACGCACGAACCA
>JAZQNT010000094.1:0-4522 GCA_045627505.1 Nocardioides sp. | reverse complement strand
AGTGTTGACGTACACCTCCTTCCCGGTCCGCGCCCCGGCCATGACCAGGCGGTCGAGGACCCGGCAGTTGAGGAAGGTGACGGCAGTCCATCGGCCGTCCCACTGACCGCCGCCGAACTCGCAGCCGTCGAAGGTGGCCCGCACGAAGGTGGCGAAGGAGTCCGCCGTGGCGGAGCCAGTGGCGACCGCGTCGGCCCGGCAGAAGGAGGCGCGGGTGAACGTGCAGTCGATGAACCGGACGTGGTGCAGGTCCACCCCGGCGAAGTCCGCGTCAGTGAAAGTGCAGTTCTGGAAGACCAGGGGAAGGCGGATGCCGTGCTGGTTCTTGTTGACGAACTGCTCGTTGTGGCCGAGCGCCGCCCCGTCCGCACCCCACCCGGCCGGGGCATTGCGGAACCAGACGTTGGCGAAGTTGACGTTTCGGACCGTACCGGACGTGTCCACGACGAAGTGGACGGACCCGGAGCCGTCGAAGGTGGCCTGGATCACGCCAGACGGGTGACGGATCGGCTCGGACAGCCCGGCGTGCATGACGTCGAGCAGGTGGGGGTGCGGGTCGTCCGTCACGAAGACGGAGAGGGAGACGCCGGGCTTCGAGGTGTCGTTGGTCTTGTCGTTCATGGGAGGTCCTTCCTAGACCTGAGATGTTTCTGGAAACATTGACTGTGCTAGGGCTAGCACGGGTGTTGAGGCAGGGCAGGCACCACGTCAGCGGGGCCGGAACGTGATCGGGCACTTAGTGCAGTGCATGACGTCGCCCGTACGCTGCCACTTGTGCTGGGTGCAGACGTCCCCGTCGATCCAGCGGTCGAGGATCTCGCGGCGGCCCACCTCGGAGTAGTTGGCCTCCGTCTTCCACGTGAACACCTCACGGGAGTTGAAGAACTGGTGCGGCAGGCGCGCGGCGGTCTTACCCAGGTGATCGTAGTCGTTGGTCACCCGGAGGAAGGCGGGGTACAACTGGGCCCGGGACTTGTCCGGGGTGTGGTGCTTCTCGTAGTACTCGTTGACGTCGTCCTTGACCACGTCGAACAGCGCGCCGAGGTAGATGCCCCACTGGTCGAACGTCGCGGCGAACCGACCCGGCTCGTGCCCGTAGTCGCCCCGCTTGCGTTGGCCCCGGTGGGGCGAGCGGATGGTGTGCACGTCGTCGTAGGTGTAGAGGGCGAGGTCGATCCGGTGGTAGGTGTCGAACGCGCCGATGTTGGGCGCGCCGGGGACCGGGCCGCGGACCTCGATGGTCGGCGAGTCGACCCACGGAATGGTGGACATGGGGAACCCCTCGTGCGAGAGGCGGTCACGGGTGCGCTTGGTCAGCGCGTGCGGGTCGAGGGCGGAGTAGATTCGCATGTTTCTGGTTCCTCCAGAGTCGTGTGCTAGGGCTAGCACAGGTTGAAGATGGCTTGACAGTGTGATTACGATGGTCGGGACGCCGCCGCGCAAGCACTTCGGCCCCGACCAGGGGGGTCAGTCGTTTTCGAGGGCCTTTGGGCAGGTTCCGCGGACGTCGAGAGAAGTGGCGGAAGAGTGGGTCAGGCACCAGCCTTCCTGCCCCCGACCGTGACCGTCAGACCGCGTGATCAGGCAGGCATCGGCCCCATCCGTGACGGCGTCCAGATACTCGCGTTCGTAGCAGAACGCACCCGGTTCGGCGGAGTCCATCGGGGCGTTGTGCGTGGTGCAGAGCCACCGTTCGTGGAAGTCCCCCGGAGCGGGCGGAACCAGCGCGGATCGGCACTCCTCGGGACCCGTCGCGGGCCGGTCCGGCTCGGGCTGGCGCTCGGCAATCGCCGTGGCCACGATGCACAGGACGACCAGCAGGATGAGCGTGAGCGGGAAGGGCTCCAACACCACCCGGACGAGCACCCAAGGGTCGGCCTGACCTGCGGAAACAGATGTTTCTAGAAACATCACCGGGACCACTCCCCGTAGCCGATCTTCACGCCGTTGTTGGGGTCGTTGACCCGGAACGAGCCGCTGGCGTCGTCGGAGTGCGCGGTGATCTGCTCGCCCAGTCGGTCCGCAGCAGCGCGCAGCAGGTCGGCCATAGCGTGCGGGTCGTCGGCGATCAAGTTGTTCGTGTCAATGCTGATGGTCAGTCTCATTCTCAGGTTCCTCCTGGATCAGTGGGGCTGAATCGACGGGGCTGAATCGACGGGGGACGGAAGCATGCGGCTACCGCCCGGATGTTTCTAGAAACATGTGCCAGTCGCTGAGCGTGCTAGGGCTAGCACAGTCGTTGAGCGTGCTGTTACCGCTTCATCCCGGTGTGCTCGCAGCGGAATGAGCCGTCCGGATAGACCTCCGTGAGGTCGTACAGGTCGGTGTCGTCCTCGCCGGGGCAGGGCACCCCAGCGGGGATCTGGATCACCTCGACCGTGTGGCTCTCGCTGGGCGTAGAACCGCGGTCGGTGACCGGGTCGGAGTGGGAGAAGAGGCCAACCGCAATGAGCGCAGCGAGCAGCAGGCAACCGAGCCCGAAGAGCAGTTGACCGGCGTCGGCGGCAGTGACGGGGTGACGGGGGAAGATACGGCGGATGTTCACAGGGTGCCCCCAAAGGCGGTCAGGACGTCGGTCAGGGTCAGGCCGGAGTGGTGGAACAGGTAGGCCACGAACAGCGCGAGCGCGACGAGGTACGCGGTGGCCACGCGGAAGAACAGGCTCACTTGCTCCACCTCTGGTCGATGGTCACGGCGGTCCGGTAGGACGGGGAGACGGAGCCCCACAGGCCTTGCCCCTTGGGCCCGGAGGTGTGGGACGCGCGGGGGCCCTGCCCGATCCGCTTGGGCGTGGTCTGCGGGCGGGCGGCAGGGTTGCGCCCCACGGTGCCCAGAGCGGTGGCTCGGTTCTCGGCGGCGAGGGCAGCGGCGCGCTCGCGGTTCTTCCTCATGCGGGTCATGCCCACAGGTTCCTCCTGTTGTGTGTGTGATCCAGTGTGCTAGCCACTAGCACCGGCGTGGCTGGTCCAGTGCTAGTGGCTAGCACACCGCCCGGAGCCCTGTGATCGGAGCGCCGGGAGGTGTGGTGGGTCAGGCCGCGTTGGTCTCGATGGTCTCGGACTCCTCAGCGTTGGCCGCCTCCCACGCCGCAATCACGTCCTCCAGCGACGCGGCCAGACCCGCCTTAGTCAGGAGGGAGTCACCCGTCTCACGCTTCTTGGGCTGGACGTCCAGAGCCGTACGAAGACCCATCCGGACCTTGTCAGCGAATTGCTTGGCCTTCCGCTCGGGGGAGTCCAGCGGGGCCCGGCCCGACGACTTCACGCCGGGGTAAGCCATCTCCCGGAGCGACTTCACGTGGTCCCCGATGGTCTCCGGCGTGACACCGTGCAGGCGGCAGTAGGTGGCATACTTCCCGGCCTCATTCGAGATCTGGTTCTTCACCATCGTCACCACAGCCTTAGCGGCGGCGGCGGCGGTGATGGGGGCAGTGGTCTTGGCGGTGGTCTTGGCGGTGGTCTTCGTCATGTCAGGTTCCTCCTGAGTAGTGGTGAGTGTGGTGATGGATCAGGCAAGCGCCTAGCCGTGTGGTGCTAGGGGCTAGCCCGACCCACCTACCGGAGTAGGTGAGTCAAGCCGACACGTGTTGTCTCGGTTCTCCGTCCGTCTTGCATGTCGTCCTCCGGAGTTCCGCGTGGGCCATGAGGACCGGCGTCCGGTCCTTACCCCTGAATGGGTCACGGTTGGCCACGATTAGCCATTGTCTGTTAGGGCGTCAGAGGTGTCACGCCGGAGAGGGAGTTCTCCTGCCAACTGAGAGGACAGGTGTGAACAGAGTTCTCCGGCCAACTGGGGCCCGTTTCCGTTTTTTTGAGTTTTCAAGGAGCAAGCGCCCGAACCCCTTGACCGACCGGGCGGACCGGGCGGATCAGGTGGAGCGGCTTCACCGTGTTGCATGTGGTGACGAGGAGGACTCTGCCTAGTGCCCCGGACCCCCGTCAACCCTCGCACCTCACCGTCATCGGCCAGGGGCACTACGAAGCCCGCCGCTCTCTACTGAGCAGAAATCCTAACCATGATGTTACACAGTATTGGACCCCCACCAGCAATCCCCGCTGACCCTCGCTGACCCACCCTGATTCAGCGGACCCGGCAGAACCGTGGGTTATTCGGCCCTCCCCTGAACCCGCCGCCCCAGATGTTTCTAGAAACATCGCTTGAAACATTGTGATACTGTGTCACACATGGCATGGCCCACAACGGAAGAACCGAGGGACGAGTTCGTCAACACGCGTGTGTCGAAGCGGGAGAAGAAGATCATCGCCCGTGCAGCAAAGGTGTGTGGCATGGACGTCGGCCCCTACGTACGAGACATCATCATCCCTGCTGCGAAGCGGGACGCGAAGAAGGGATCTACTCGATGACCACCCAGAACACCACCGCCCCGCTCAGTGGCGCTGACGTCTACGCCTGCTGCATTCACGGCGTGCGTCTCTTCATCCGTGAGCCCGGGGGCTCGTACCGGGCGGGCGCGTGCGTGGAGTGCGGCGGCACCGCGCAGGGCAAGCCCATCAGCGCCCCC
>JAZQNT010000093.1:0-8369 GCA_045627505.1 Nocardioides sp. | reverse complement strand
CCGCTCGGTGGTGGCCGAGGTTGCCACCGCGGAGAAGGCCGACGCCTCGCAGCCGGGTCACGTGGCGGCGCCGTTCGACGGCACGGTCGCGGTCAAGGTGGCCGAGGGCGACACCGTCGAGGTCGGTCAGACCGTCGCGGTGATCGAGGCGATGAAGATGGAGGCGTCCATCGCCGCCCCGGTCGCCGGCGTGGTCGAGCGGATTGCCGTGGCCGGCACCCGCGCCGTCCAGGGCAACGACCTGGTGCTGGTGGTCCGCCCCGCCTGAGCCAGCCCAGCCTGAACACAGGCATGCGGCCCGGTCCACCCTCGGTGGGCCGGGCCTGCTGCGTCCAGGCGCCAGCGTCCGGGCGCCGGCGTTCGGGCGATCAGCCGCGTGCCGCGCGGACCAGGTGCACGGCGTCCACCAGACCGAGCCCCGGGACCTGGGTGCGTAGCTCCTTGACCGCCCGCACCTCGTCGTCCGGCGAGGAGAGCAGGCTGCCCAGGGCGCCCGTGGCCAGGAGCGCACGAGCCGTGTCGATCAGTTCCGGCCGGCTCGTCCTGGGCGCGGTGGCCCGGGTGAGCCAGGCCTGCACTCGCTCGCGCATGGACCTGGTACCGCGAGTCGGCATGGTTCCTCCGTGTTCGGCGCCGGTGTGAACTCCGATTCAAGCAACGCGTGCTCCGGCGGTTGCCCCCGGGAGGTGGCGCGGAGCGCGAGCCGGATCGGAGCGCCAGCCGGATCGGAGCGCCCGTTCAGGATCGGCGACCCCAGATGCGGCGGGCCGCACGGGACGCGCGTTGGTCCAGGACACCGGCCAGCGTGGTTGCGACCGGGGATCCCGGTGACGCAACTGCTTGCGACACCGGCACGCCGGACATCGACGCGGGGAGGGACGCGGGGAGGGACGCGGGGCGGGCGAACAGGGCCCCGGGGGGCGTCGGCTCGACCGGATCCCTCGGCGTTCGGACCGCGGGCGTCGACGCCTGGTCTCCGCTGGGTGCCATCAACTCACGGGTGCGGGTCAGTACGTCGTCCACCCGGGCCGTGTCGGTCTCGTCGAGCACGAGCACGAGCATCCCGTCGGTCAGGGGCAGCACCAGGACCGAGGCGCTGCGGAAGGTCAGCGTCATCGCGGTGACGTCGGGCTCGCCCAGGCCGCGCAGGACGCCCTGGGTGCGGGTGCTGAGGACGGCGAGGTCGCCGACGAGGATCTCGCCGAACAGGCGCAGCGGGTCGAGGAACTCGTCCAGCAGCACGGTGCAGCGAGCCCCCGCCAGGTCATGGGCGGCGCGAACGGCGCCGTCGAGGTGGGCGGCCGACCGGGTGCCCTGCTGGGCCACCACCCAGATTGCCTCGGCCATGTCGCTGCCTGCTGCGAGCCGGGCGTCGGGGTGCGTGTGCGCCGCCACGTGCGGCAGCTGGCGACCGGGACGGGTGGTGGCCTCCACCAGGCACTCCCCGCGGAGGCCCCAGCGCACCTGCGCGTCGATCCGGGAGGGTCCCTCCACCCGGAGGCGCCGCAACGGTCCGTCGCCCAGGGTGGCATCGAGGTGCGCGGCCATGCGGCAGGCGTAGTGGACGGCGGGAGCCAGGTGGCCGTGGCGGCCGTCGTCGCCCGAGACCTGCCCGGTGGCGTCGACCGAGAAGGCGCGCTCGGCCTCCTTGCGTCCGGTCACCGCTCCGGCCGGTCCGGTGACCGAGCCGTCGGATGCCCGGCCCCGTGGGGTGGGGACGTCGTGGGTCTCGGTGGTCGCGCGTGCCTCGAACTGGTCGGTGCGCAGGTTGGTGCGGGCCTCGGTGCGGTGGCGTCGTCGAAGGAGAACGTACATGGGGGGATGCCTCCTGAGCGGGGGTCGCGGAGACGAGCGGGGAAGGGGTCGTTCCACCATCCGGTGCGACGGGGGTGTCAGGCAAGCGTTCTCATCAGGAGTTCACGAAGACCGCCCGGTTTGTTACACGGCTGACTCGCAAGCACCGGTGAATCAGGGTCTCGGGGTCTCGCTGGGCGGTCTCACCGGGGTGAAGCGCGCCGGGTGGCCACGCGGGGACGAGACGGGATCGTGACACCGGATGCCGGGTCACCGTGGTTGGGGGAGAATGGAGCCATGCGTTTCACCGAGCACGAACTCACCCAGGCCCTGCACGGCGCGGCCAAGTCGGTCCTCGCAGCCCGCAAGGACGTCCGCAAGGGCCAGGTCGACGTGGACCAGCTGTGGAGCACCATGGACAAGTTCGAGCGGTACCAGCTCCTCGACGGACTGGGCAACCAGGTGCTGCCGGTGCTGATCGCGCTCCCCGACGTCGAGGTGGAGCCCGGCACCCGGGCCACCTTCACCGACCAGCAGGTGAAGGACGCGGTGGAGCAGGTGGTCGGCGAGGCCGGTGGCAAGCTGCGCCGCAAGGCCACCGTCGCGATGACCGTGGCGCTGGTGCAGGTGGCGCTGGAGAAGCTCCCGATCCGCCGCGACCCCGACGGTCTGCTCAAGGCCGAGGGCGATGACCTGGAGAAGGCCCTCGACGACTTCGTGGTGCCCGACTCCCTCGAGGGCCTCGAAGGCTTCTGACGTCTGCGCCGGGGCCCGTCGTCCGCCGGGACCAGGACACGGCGCTGGGCACGGGGCAGGGGCACAGTGCAGGGGACGGTCAGTGGGCGAACTTGAGCCCGATCACGCACCCGATCAGGCCGATGATCAGGGCGACCTTCACCAGGCTCGCCTCCTCACCCCCGAAGGCCATCGCCCAGATCACGGTCAGGGCTGCGCCGATGCCGACCCACACCGCATAGGCGGTGCCCACCGGGAGGGTGCGCATGGCGTACCCCAAGCCGCCCATCGAGGCGAGCACCGCGACGCCGAAGACCACCGTCGGCACCGGCCGGGTGAGCCCGTCGGAGCGACCCAGCGCGGTGGCCCACACGGCCTCCAACGCGCCTGAGAGCACGAGCACGATCCACGCCATCACGATCACCTCTGGGGTGGCCGTCTTGTCGCTGTCCGGGTACGGCTCTCCTCGTCCGGGGAGCCGGTCGGGGCTCCGGGCGCGAACGTAGCACGCCTCAGGCGTCGAGCAGTCCCCACTGCAACGCGGTGCGGGCGGCCGCGGTGCGGTTGTGGGCGTTCATCTTGCGCATGGTGGAACGCAGGTAGGCCTTGACCGTCTCGGGGCTCAGCCCCAGCTCGGCGGCGGCCTCCACGTTGGTGGCGCCCCTGGCCACCAACTTGAGGACGTCGACCTCGCGCGGCGTCAGCGGAGCGAGGTCCGGCGGCTCGCCACCCCGGCCGCCGAGGTCGGAGTGGATCCGGGCCAGCCGGGCCCGGACCGCGGGATCGCGGGTCTCGTCGATCAGCTTGGCGAGGTCGTTGAGGGCCGCTCGCGGGTTGGGCTGACGCTGCGCCGGGACGGGGCCCCTGAGCGCCTTCTCCACGTCGCGCTGCAGGCCCTGTGCCACGGTGTGGGCGGCGCGCATGGCCCGAATCGAGACCGCGCTCGAGTCCTCGCTCGCACCGTAGAGGACGGCCAGCACCAGGCCGTGCACCAGCACCGGGACGGCCACCAGCGAGGTCAGGTTCTCCTGGTCGACGATCACGGCGTCGAAGTCGTGGGTGATCTGGGGGTCCTCCGAGTACAGGGCCACCTGACCGGGGGCGGCGTCCTGCATGACGCGGCCACCGAGGCCCTTGCCGGGCTCGATCCCGAGCCCGGACAGTCCGCTGCCGCGGGTGCCGACCAGGCGGCTGATCACGAGTCGTGGTCCGGCGCCCTCCCAGCGGATGGCACCGCCGAAGACCACCGGCAGTCCACTCGCCCGCTGCAGGCGTTGGAGCCGTTCGGGGAGGAGTCGGGACACGAGGGCGTACGCCTCCTCGCGCTGCGACGGTCCCTGCGCAGTTGTCACTGACCAATCTTCACAGGGCCCGGGTGCGGTGTCACCGGGGAAGAGGTCACGATCTGCCAACGAATGCCCCGCTCGCCTCGCCCGGTCGACCGCGGCTAGTGCCGTCGGGCCAGGAGCAGGGGCCGCGGGGTGCCGATCAGGGCCAGCCGGTCCGAGGCGCGCACGGTGCGGCCGCCGGTGTGCAGCGCGACCGCGAGGTGGTCGGGCGAGGCGATCGAGAACAGGGTGCGCAGCGCCTCGACCCCTTGCCGGACGAGCCGCGGGAGGCGGACCACCTCGCCCCGCAGCACGTGGGAGCCGTGGGGGCCGTCCACCTCCCAGCCGTCGCGGGCCAGTCGGCGCAGCGCGAGCTGCCCGGGGCGCAGCCCGGGCAGCAGGTGCTCGTCCCCGCTGAGCTCCAGGCGCACGTGCCCGCCCTCGTAGGAGGCGAGGATCAGGGTGGGACGCCCGGTGTCGCGCGGACACCCCGAGACCGGGTCGAGGTGGGTGAGCCGGACCACCGTGCAGCCCTCCTCGGCCAGGTGGTCGGGGTCGAGCAGGTGGGTCGCCAGCCGGCGGGTGAGCACGCCCCAGGGGTCCTCCACCTCCTCCGAGCCGTGCACCCGGCGGTGGCTGGCGGTCTTCTCGTCCACCAGTTCCACCAGCTCCTCCAGGCCCACCAGGTCGGTCACCTCGACGGTGGGCGAGGCGAAGGGGCCGGTGGGAAGACCGAAGGCGTGCGGGAACCAGCCGTAGGCCTCGCGCACCTCGAACCGTCCGTCGGGGAACTCGCGCAGCAGTTCGTGGACGGCCTCGTGGTCGTCAGCCCGGACCGCGGCGTGGAGTCGGGGGAGGGGTTCGTCGGCCCAGGGCAGCAGGTGGTCCAGCGGCGACAGGGTGCGGCGGGCCAGGGCCACCATGCCGGGGTCCAGCTCGGTCAGCGTCCCGTCCGGCGCCACGCTCACCACCACCACCGGGCCGTGCAACGGATGCGGAGGGGTGAGTCGCAGGCTGACAATCAGCGTCTCGGCGGCCTCGTTGCGCGGCAGAAGAGTGGTCGCGCCGGTGCCGACGAACGCGAGCGCGTCCGGGGCCAGGGGGATGGAGTCGTACGGTCCGCGGAGCAGGTGCGCGAGGTGTCCGGGTTCGACGGGGCACAGGTAGGAACCCGCGTCACCCGTCGTCATCACCAGAGCCGTGGCCCTCATCACCAGTCCTGCGTCGCGTGCATGCGTCGTCCCCAGCCGTCAGGGGCTGAAGTCTAGGTTCGGTCGGGGGTCTCCGCGCCCGGTTTTCCTCACCTGCGTGCGCGGGTGTCGCGGCGCACCGTCGACCCGGGCTTGGAGACGGTCAGCGGATCCCAGGACGGACCGTCGGGGGCGATCGCCGCGGGGTCGGCGAACCGTCGGCCCGAGGCCATCTCCGCGTGCAGGTCGCGGCCGAGCACCGCGCTGGCGGTGTGGGCCCCACCGTTGACCGTGGAGACGATCCCGTGCATGTGCTTGGTGCCGGCGCCGGCGAGGAAGAGGCCGGGGATCGGCGACTTCACGTCGGGGCGGAAGGGGCCGATCTGGTTCCAGGTCATCTCCAGGCCGTACACGGTGCCGTGGGTGGAGAGGGTGAACCGCTCCTGGGTGATCGGGGTGGAGGCCTCCCGGTGCACGATGTGGTCGCGCAGGTCGGGGATCACGAGGGTCGCAGTGTCGATGACGGCCTCGGTGATGCGCTCCTTCGCCTCCCGGTAGGCCGCGTGCCGGGAGTACTTCTCGCCGGCCGTCGGGCCGCCGGCCTGCAACGACCAGGCCCGGTAGTCGGCCGGGGCGACGGTGACCAGCTCCAGGGTGGACTGCCCGGCCGGTGCGGTGTGGGTGCCGGTGGGGTCCTTGAGCGTGCCCGAGGTCATGAAGACCGGGACCTGCTCGCCGATGCGACCCGCGTACGCGGTGTCGTAGAAGTCCTCGAGGTCGGAGTGCGGGTAGATCCACTGGGTGGCGTCGGGCAGCAGGTCGCGCACGTCCACGTCCAGGGCGAGGTAGACCGTCACCAGCGGCAGGGCCGCGCGCCAGGACTCCGCCTTCTTCAGCAGGCGCTTGGGCAGGTGCTCGCGCCCGACCAGGCCGAGGTAGGTGCGCTGCGGGTCGGCGTTGGAGACCACGTTGTCGGCGCGGATCTCGGTGCCGTCGAGCAGGGTCACGCCCACCGCGCGTCCACCCTCCACCATGACCCGGTCGACCCGCACCTTGGTGCGGACCTCTCCGCCGTGCGCCTGGATCGCCTGCACCAGTCGGGCCGGGAGCACCTGGCCGCCGCCGCGCGGGTACCACGCACCGGAGATCAGGTAGTGGTCGAGGAAGCCGGCGTGCACGGCCACGGTCGCCCGGGACGGCGGGGCTGAGTAGTCGCCGCACTCCCCGGCGATCACCGTACGGGCCACCTGACCCAAGCCGCAGTGGTCGAAGAGCGCGGCCAGCGGACGCAGTCCCCACCGGAGCAGGGTGCGCTGTCCCCAGACCCCGCGGACCCCGCCCAGGGGCCCCCGCGGTGCCGGCGCCTTCAGCTCTCGCGCCACCTCCCGCAGGATGCCCACGCACCGGCGCACCGCCTCCTCCTCGTCGGGGAAGGTCTGGGCCACCCGCTCGGTGTAGGCGTCCCAGCCGGCCGGCACCCGCATGCTCACCTCGGGGGTGGTGATCACCGAGAAGCCGTCCGGGTCGAGCTGGCACCACTCGATCCGGTCGCCGACGCCGACGGCCTCGAGCAGGGTGCGCATCTTGCCGCCGGGCTCGCACTCGCCGACGTAGTGGACGCCGACGTCGAACTCGTACTTGTTGCCCTTGCGGCGGAACACCTGCGAGCAGCCTCCGGCCACCTGGTTCTGCTCCAGCACCAGGACCTTCTGACCGTTGGTGGCCAGGAATGCCGCGGCGGACAGGCCTCCCAGGCCGGCACCGATGACGACCACGTCGAAGTGGGTCTCGTCGGCGCTGGTGCCGATCACGCTCATGCCTGCTCCGCTTCTGCTCAGGGGCCCTGGTGCGGGCCCTGGTGTGGCGCTCGGGTGGCGGCTCGTGTGGCGCCGGAGACGTTCCGGCCCGGTCGCTCCGGTCACCAGTGTGGCGGTCGTCACCCACGAGTGCATTCTCGGGGGCGTGTGCCGAGCGCCTCGTGGGACGCGCCGCGCCGTGCCCGTCCGGGTGCGTCCGCACGGGCCACCGCGGGTGTGAACTACCACCAAACCTCTCGCCGTGCCCGCCGCCGGCGTTCTAGGGTCGAGGGTGTGAGCACGTCCCAACGGCGAGTGGCCAGTGGCGAATGGCGTAGTGGCGAGCGGTCAACAGCAATGGCGGGGGAGCGGAGCATCACCCACGTGAGTGACCAGACGACGAACCAGGCGGATCAGGTGACCGACCAGAAGGCCGACCAGAAGACCGAACCGACGGCCAACCAGACGACGGAGCAGTGGGACGGTGTGGCGGCCGTGCTCTTCGACCTCGACGGAGTGCTGACTCCCACCGCCGAGGTCCACCGGCGTGCCTGGGGAGCGATGTTCGACGAGTTCCTGGCGCGCCCCGACGTCGTGGAGTACGCGGCCCCGGGCGCGGTCGTGGACAGCTCCCCGTGGACCGACGACGACTACTACACCTACGTCGACGGCAAGGCCCGGCTGGACGGGGTGCGTGACTTCCTCGCGTCGCGCGGCATCGCGCTGCCCGAGGGCGACGAGGGCGAGCAGCCCGGGCTGCTGACCGTCCACGGGCTCGGCCTGAGCAAGAACGAAGCCTTCAACGACGTCCTCGTCCGCGAGGGCGTGGACGCCTACCCCGGCTCGGTCGCCCTGCTCGACCACCTGCGCCGACGGGGTGTCCCGCTGGCGGTCGTGTCGTCCTCGCGCAACGCCCCGGCCGTGCTGGAGGCGGCCGGGCTGGCCGACCGGTTCGTCGCGGTGGTCACCGGCGACACCGCGGAGGAGCTCGGGCTCGCCGGGAAGCCTGCCCCCGACATGTTCGTGCATGCGGCCGAGGAGGTCGGCGTCCCGGCCGCCGACTGCGTGGTGGTGGAGGACGCCGTCTCAGGCGTCCGGGCCGCTGCCGCCGGCGGGTTCCGGGCCGTGGTCGGGGTGGATCGCGGTGTGGGCAGGGAGACCCTGGTCGAGGCGGGCGCCGACCTGGTCATCGCCGACCTGGCGGAGCTCGTGCCTGACGATGAGCCCCGCGGCGACCACGGTGACCACGACGGCAACCAGGACGGGGATGAGGAGCAGTGATGGACGACGTGCAGATTCCCATCCCGCAGCGCTTCGGGGACGACCCCTGGCGACTGGTGCAGGACGGGCTCGACTACGAGCACTTCGGCACCGACGACACGCTCTTCTCCGTGGGCAACGGCTACGTGGGCATCCGCGGGACGCCGGAGGAGGGGCGTCAGGCCGTGTCGCCCGGGACCTACATCAACGGGTTCCACGAGACCTGGCCGATTCGGCACGCCGAGGCGGCCTTCGGCTTCGCCCGC
>JAZQNT010000092.1:0-5965 GCA_045627505.1 Nocardioides sp. | reverse complement strand
GCCGTGGTGGCTCGGCCTCCCGATGCTGGGACTCGGCGCGCTCTGCGCAGTCGTCGGCACCGCCAGCGCCGGGCGCCGGGTCCGACGCACCCGCTACCGCCCGGAGCGGTGGCAGCGCGCGGAAGTCCTGATCGCGCTGTCCACCGTCGTCCCGGCCAGCGCCCTGTGGTGGCTCGGGCGCGAGCAGCTCGCGGTCCTGCACCCCGGAGTCGCCTCCGCGCCGGTGATCACCCTGCCGGTGCTGGTCTGGCCGCTGCTGGTGCTGCTGCCCGTCCTGGTCGCGCCTCCAGCGCCGACCGTGGGCAACCGGGCCGCGCCCCACCGCGGCCGCACCGATCCCGTTCCCACCCCCCGCACCAGCACCGCCACGTCCGTCCCCCTCCAGGAGGCCACCCGATGATCCAGCTGCACGACATCGAGTTCTCCTACGAGGACCGCACGATCCTCGACCACGTCGACCTCACGGTGGAGGACGGCGAGTTCGTGCTGCTGGCCGGCCCCACCGGTGCGGGCAAGTCGACGCTGCTGGGAGTGGTCTCCGGCCTCGTGCCCACCTACTCCGGCGGTCTGCTCCGCGGAGACGTGACGTTGGACGGCGAGAGCATCCTGCACGTGCCTGCTCGCGAGCGCGCCGACCGGATCGGGTTCGTGGGGCAGAATCCCGCCGCCTGGTTCGTCACCGACACCGTCGAGGAGGAGCTGGCCTACGGCATGGAGCAGCTGGGGTTCGCGCCGGCGACGATGCGCCGTCGGGTCGAGGAGACCCTGGACCTGCTCGGCATCACCGACCTGCGCCACCGCGACCTGCGCACCCTCTCGGGCGGCCAGCAGCAACGTGTGGCGATCGGGTCGGTGCTCACCGTGCACCCTCGCCTGCTGGTGCTCGACGAGCCCACGTCCGCGCTCGACCCGACCGCGGCCGAGGAGGTGCTCGCCACGCTCACCCGGTTGGTCCACGACCTCGGGGTGTCGGTCCTGGTGGCGGAGCACCGGATCGAGCGGGTGGTCCCCTTCGCCGACCGGATGGTCCTGCTGCGCGGGGACGGAACGCTGCAGGTGGACGTCCCGCAGGTGGTCCTCGAGACCTCCCCGATCGTGCCGCCGTTGGTCGAGCTCGGCCGGGCCGCGGGGTGGTCGCCGTTGCCGCTCAACGTCCGTGAGGCCCGGCGCCACATCGCGCGGCTGCGGCCGGTGCTCAGTGAGGCCGTCTCCTCGGGCCGGGTCAACCCGGTGGACGCTCCGCCTGCCACCGGGGCTCCGGCGCTGGATGCCCGAGGCCTGGTGGTGGCGCACGGGGGCACCCCCGTGCTCAACGGTGTGGACCTGGCGCTGCACCCCGGGCGGGTGAGTGCGCTGATGGGGCGCAACGGTGCGGGCAAGTCCACCCTGCTCTGGACACTCCAGGGACGGCTCGGCCGCGTCTCCGGCGAGGTGGCCACCGCGGGCACCGATCCGCACGCGGCGGCCAAGGAGGTCCGGCGCACGCTCGCCGGCCTGGTGCCGCAGACCGCCGCCGACCTGCTCTACCTCGAGACGGTGGGGCAGGAGTGCGAGGCGGCCGACCGCAGTGCCGCGTCCGACGGTGCGGACGTCGAGCCCGGACGCTGCCGCGCGTTGTTGGATCGTCTCGTGCCCGGGATCGCCGCGCAGGCCCATCCGCGGGACCTCTCCGAGGGGCAGAAACTGGCCCTGGCCGTGGCCGTCGTGCTCACCGCGCGTCCGGCCGTGCTGCTGCTGGACGAACCCACGCGCGGACTCGACTACCCGGGCAAGGCGGCGTTGTCATCCATGCTGCGCGAACTGGCCGACGACGGCCACGCGGTGCTGGTGGCCACGCACGACGTGGAGTTCGTGGCGTTGACCTGTGACCGGGTGGTGGTGATCGCCGAGGGCGAGGTGGTCTCCGACGGACCGACCCGCGTGGTGGTGGCCGAATCGCCCGCGTTCGCCCCGCAGGTCACCAAGGTGCTCGGCGCCCCGTGGCTGCGGGTCGACGAGGTGGCCGAGGCGCTCGCGGGGGCGGCGTCATGACGCAGGCCGTGCGGCGGGAGGCGCGGGACCGGGTTCCCTCCCACACGGTCGACCCCCGGCTCCGGATCGGACCGCGCTCGGCGCTGGTGCTCACGCTGGTCTCCGTGGTGGGGCTGATGATGCTCGGCTGGCCGTTCCTGCTGGAGGTCACCGACGGGCAGCGGGTGGACCCGCCGTTCCTCTTCCTGGCCCTGATGCCGCTGCTCCTGCTGATGGTGCTGGCGGAGATGACCGAGGGAGGGATGGACGCCCGGGTGGTCGCGGTGCTCGGCCTGCTCTCGGCCGTGAACGGGGTGCTCCGTGGCCTCGGCGCAGGAGTCGCCGGCCTGGAGCTCATCTTCTTCCTCCTGATCCTGGGCGCCCGGGTCTTCGGTCCGGTCTTCGGGTTCGTGCTCGGCTGCACCTCGCTGTTCGTCTCGGCCCTGTTCACCGCGGGCGTCGGGCCGTGGCTCCCGTTCCAGATGCTGGTGGCCGGGTGGGTCGGCATGGGCGCAGGTCTGCTGCCGCGCCGGGTGTCGGGCCGGGCCGAGGTGGCGATGCTCGTCGTCTACGGCATCCTCTCGGCCTACCTGTACGGACTCTTCATGAACATGTGGGGCTGGCCATTGGCGCTCGGCGTCGAGGTGCCCGGGTACGAGGCCACGCAGCTCTCCTACTCCGCTGGGGCACCGGTGTGGGAGAACCTGCAGCGGTTCGGTCTCTACACGCTCGTCACCTCCACCGGTGGCTGGGACACCGGACGTGCGATCACCAACGCCCTGGCCATCGGTCTGCTCGGGCCGGCGGTGCTGAGCAGCCTGCGCCGGGTGGCGCGGCGTGCGCTGGTGGAGCGGCGCGAACCGGTCCGCTCCGCCTGAGCAGCAGCCCGGATCACTGCCCCGGATCACTGTCTCGGATCAGTCGGCGGGCTGGATTCTCAGCACCCGGTCGTCGTCGGCCGCCGGCTCACCACGGCCGTCGCGGTTCGAGGTGGTCACCCACAGGGAGCCGTCCGCGCCCGGGGCAACCGTGCGAAGGCGTCCGAGGTCGTCCACCAGGTGCGCCCGGCGGCTGGCACGTTCCTCGGCGTCTGCGGCGGAGCCCGAGGCGTCGAGGTCTCCGGGGGTGACCTGCCAGAGCCGGTTGCCGCGCAGCGATGCCATCCACAGGGAGCCGCGCCACCAGGCCAGTCCGGAGGGCGACGCCTCGCCGGTCGGCCAGGTGAGCACCGGCGCGGTGAAGTCGCTCGCGTCCACGCCCTGTTCCTGCGGGTGCTCGCCCTCCAGTCGCGGCCAGCCGTAGTTGCCACCCGGCTCCACCAGGTTCAACTCGTCGGCCCGGTCCTGGCCGAACTCGCTGGCCCACATCCGTCCCTGGTCGTCCCAGGCCAGTCCCTGCACGTTGCGGTGCCCCGAGGACCAGACGGGGGAGTCGGGATCGGGGTTGCCGGGGGCGGGAGCGCCGTCGGCGGTGACTCGCAGGATCTTACCGCCCAGCGAATCAGGGTCCTGGGCCCGCTCCGGGACCCCGGCGTCCCCGGTGCTGACGTACAGGAACCCGTCGGGGCCGAAGGCGAGCCGACCGCCGTCGTGGGTCGGGCCGCGCGGGATGTCGGTGAGCACCGGCGTGAGCCCTCCCAGACGTCCGTCCTCGAGGCGTCCGCGCAGCACCCGGTTGTCCTCGTTCGCGGAGACGTACAGCAACACCGTCCGGTCGTCGTCGAAGGAGGGCGAGACGGCGACCCCGAGCAGACCGGCCTCGACCCCGGGAACTGCCTGGTCGACCACCCCCACCTCTGTGGGTTCGCCGCTCCTCTCCCCGTCGCGCGGGGCAGGAAGGAGCAGGACACGGCGGGTGTCCCGCTCGGTCACCAGGGCTGAGCCGTCCGGCAGCACCGCGAGTCCCCAGGGGGCGCGCAGGTTGCTGGCGACGGTGCCCGCCACACGTACGTCCCCGGTGACCGCGGGCCCGGACTCCGTGGCCCGGGGATCCTGCGAACCGCCCGCGGTGGGGGTGGGCGAAGGAGTGGAGCCTTCGTCGGGGGCGGTCTCGGGTTCCTCGGAGGAGCAGGCTGCGCCGAGGAGCAGCAGGCTTGCCAGCAGGAGTGCGAGGCCACGGTGGCGTGGGACCGGTGGTGTCGCGTGCGCGGGCGGAAGTCGACCTCCCCGGAACCTGACCATCGAAGCCTCCCCGTCCACGCTGTCACCGTGCTGTCACCACAGTAGAGGCTGGTGACGGAGGTTGCGCTCCGGAGGCGACAGGTCGGGCGGCCACCCATCGGGCTCGGAACCTGCTCCCATTCCGGTCGCCCCGTGCACGTCGTTGTGGTCAGGGGCGACCGGAACAGCCCTTGCAGGGAGCCCTGCGTAAAACGTACGGAGGCACCGATTCGAGGGTGTGACCGTTTTGTGACATTCATGTGAACGCGTGACCGGCTGAGCGGCGGGCGGGCCCAGCGCAACAAAAATCGCTTGCACCGCCGGCCGGGTGGGGGCGTACGGTCGCAGGAGGTGCCCAAGTCGCAGGGGCAGGGGGCAGGGGGAGCGCATGGGTGGACGCACGCACGAGCAGGTCGGCACGGACTTCGCCATCGAGGCTGTCGACCTGGTGAAGCACTACGGCGACACCGTCGCCGTGGACGGGGTGAGCTTCGAGGTGCCGCGTGGGACGGTGACGGGCCTCCTGGGGCCCAACGGTGCGGGCAAGACGACCGTGGTGCGGATGATGACCACGCTGACCCGGGCCACCCGCGGCACCGCCCGGGTCGCCGGGCACGACGTGCGGACCGAGCCGGACGCGGTGCGTCGCTCGATGGGACTGACGGGGCAGACCGCCACCGTCGACGAACTCCTCACCGGGGCGGAGAACCTGGCCCTCGTCGGCCGCCTGTACGGGCTGGACCGTGCCACGGTGCGCCGCCTGACCCATGACCTGCTCGAACGCTTCTCGCTGGGCGACGCCGCCAAGCGCGTGGTCAAGACCTACTCCGGTGGCATGCGGCGTCGCCTCGACCTCGCGGTCAGCCTGGTTGCAACGCCGCCGGTGCTGTTCCTGGACGAGCCGACCACCGGCCTCGACCCACGCAGCCGGGTGGAGCTCTGGGACGTCCTGCGCGGTCTGGTGGACGACGGCACCACGTTGCTGCTCACCACGCAGTACCTCGAGGATCATTTGGTAAAGTTATTTATATCATGAATGAAATCGTTGATAAGAAAGCAGAACTTGAAAAAATAAACAAAGAATTGACAAGATTAGAATCTGAAATTGCTAGATCTAATGGTATGTTATCAAACGAAAAATTTATTTCTAAAGCACCTAAACAAAAGGTTGATGAAGAAAAAGAAAAGTTATTAAATTATCAAAATTCTTATAATACTTTACTTGAAAAGAAGAAAGAATTTGAATAAAAAAGTTTTAATGAGACATCTTGAATGAGGTGTCTCATTTTTTTAAATAGACATTAATTTGCATTTTCATAATAATGTTTTTATAATTTTATATAGAGATGTACATGGTTACTCTTTAAAAAACCTAAATATTAAAGGAAGGATAAAAATTTTTATGCCAGCAAAGAAAGTTGCAAAGGCTCCAGCTAAGAAGGCTGTTGCTAAGAAGGCTCCAGCAAAGAAGGCTGCTGCTAAGAAGGCTCCTGCTAAGAAGGCAGTTGCTAAGAAAGCTCCTGCTAAGAAAGCATGCGCTAAGAAGGCTCCAGCTAAGAAGGCTGCTGCTAAGAAAGCTCCTGCTAAGAAAGCTAAATAATTTAACTTTCAAAATTAAAAGAACTCTAATGAGTTCTTTTTTTATGCTTGCAATATGATTGAATAAATAAGAATTTATTCTTATAATTGATATATAAACGAAGAAAGACAATATTTATTTATTTAAGTTTGTAGAGAGATAGTGGTTGGTGAAAACTATTAACAAATAAATAGATTACTACTTATTAGTTTCTCTT
>JAZQNT010000091.1:0-17491 GCA_045627505.1 Nocardioides sp. | reverse complement strand
CCGCCTTGTATCTCCGACTGCCCTGAGGATCGCACTTCCGAAGTTGTATACCATGCTCGGAACCATTCCGCAGAAATAAATCTTCAGTGCCGGCCGGAACCAGGCCCGCGGCGACGGGTCCGTCCGGACCACGCGGGCACGGCGCCGGGGGCGGCGGGTGCAGGTGGGCGGCTCAGCTCGACCCGCGCTGGTTCAGGCGCACCGACTCGTGCCACGGAATGAGCACCCGCTTCAGGGACGAGGTGGCCACGTAGAGCACGAGGCCGTAGACGGCCATCAGGACGATCGCGCCGAACAGCAGGTCGATCTGGAGGTTGCTCTGCAGGTTGAGGGCGTAACGTCCCAGGCCCTTGTCGCCGCCGAGGTACTCACCGACGATCGCACCGATGGTCGCCAGGACCACGGCCTGTTCGAGCCCCGCGAGGATGTAGGCCATCGTGTGCGGGACCTCGACCCGCAGGAAGCGGAACCAGCGACCCGCACCGATCGAGGTGGCCATGTCGCCGTGCCCCTGGGGCAGCGACTGGATGCCGAACGCTGTGTTGACCATGAGCGGGAAGAAGCAGACCAGGGCGGCCAGCGCCACCTTGGACGACTCCCCGAACCCGAACCAGAGCACGAAGAGCGGGGCCAGTGCGACCTTCGGCGTCACCTGGACCAGCACCAGGAACGGGCGCAGCACCAGGTTGAGCACCCGGGACTTGCCGATGGCGAATCCGGAGGCGACGCCAATCGCGACCCCGATCAACAGGCCGAACACGGTCTCGACGAACGTCGTCCAGACGTGCTCGGTCCACACGTAGGGGTCGCTGACCTGGATCTTCAGGGCGCTGAGCACGTCGCCCGGTGCCGGCAGGACGAAGTGGGAGACACCGCTGGCCCGGACGTACCACTCCCAGGCACCGATGATCGCCAGCGCGAGCACAGGCGTGGTGATGAAGACCAGGTAGCGGTCCACGAACTTGTTGGCCTGACGGTTCATGCGGTCTTCTCCTCCAGCGCGGGGGCCGAGTGGTCGTTCAACGCGTCGCGCAGCAACCCGGTGTAGCGGGCGAACTCAGCGGTGGCCATCACGTCGATCCCCCGGGGACGGGGCAGGTCGACCGTGATGTCGGCGACCACACGGCCCGGCCCTGCCTGCATGACGACCACCCGGTCGGCGAGGAACACGGCTTCGGAGATCGAGTGGGTCACGAAGACGACCGTCTTGCGCCTCTCCAGCCAGATCCGCTGGAGCTCGAGGTTGAGGTTGTCGCGGGTCTGCGCGTCCAGGGCGCCGAAGGGCTCGTCCATGAGGAGGACTCCGGGGTCGTAGGCAAGTGCGCGGGCGATGGCGACGCGTTGCCTCATTCCGCCGGACATCTCATGCGGGAGCTTGTTGCTCGCGTGCCCCAGGCTCACGAGCTCCAGCATCTCGGCGGCCACCTGCTCACGGCGGGCCCTGGCCATCTTGCGTGACTGCAGTGGCAGCGCGACGTTGCGCAGCGCGGTGCGCCACGGGAGCAGGTTGTGCTCCTGGAAGACGAAACCGACGTCCGACAGGGCGCGCCGACGCTCGGCGGCAGCCGCGGTGACCCTCTCGCCGGAGACGGTGATCTCCCCCGCGGTGGCGGACTCGAGCCCACCGATGGCCCGCAGCAGGGTGGTCTTGCCACAGCCGGACGAGCCGAGCAGAGCCACGAACTGACCCTCGGGGATGTCGAGGTCGATGCTGTCCAGCACCGGCGGCGTACCTGCGGGGCCGAAGCGTTTGTTCACGGAACGCACCGCGATGGATGTCATGGGTGGACCTCTCGTGTGTGGAGCTGCGGGACCTCCGGGGCATGACCGAGGCAGCCTTCGGACACACCGCAACGAAAGTGACGCTTCAGGGCAGGCGTCGGGCACGGACCGGACGTCGGGGGGACGGGCCACGTGCACAGGGCCGGGTGCACGTGGGGCGTGGGGGAAAGCGCGTACCGGTGCGACGCGGGCACCTTCAGAGGGTGTGTTCCACGCCACTTTCAGGCCGGTACGGCTCGTACTATTGATCGCCAGACCACGTTCGGAAAGAGTTCCGCGAATTGTCAGATTTAATCCCCCCTGACTCCGCCAGGAACGGCCTCCTCCCCCGTATCCAGAGGCCGCTGCGCCCCGCTCCTGCGGAGGTCTCGGGCATGCACGGCCGACTGGTCGAGGCCATCGGCAGCGGCATCGCCCTGGGGCTGGTGACCGGCCTGCTCGACCTCGACGAGATCGCCCAGCGCTACGCGGTCTCCCGCTCACTCATCCGCGAGGCGCTGCGCACGCTCGCCGCCAAGGGGATGGTCAGCGCCCGCCCCCGCGCCGGGACGCGGGTGACTCCGGCGTCGGAGTGGGCCATGCTCGACGAGCAGGTGATCCGATGGCGGGCGGCCGGGGAGGAACGCTTCCAACAGCTCTACGACTCGCTCGAGCTGCGGGAGCGCGTGGAGCCGCTGGCAGCCAGGCGGACGACGCTCACCCGGGACGCCGAGAACCTCCAACGACTCGCCACCGCCGTGCGCGGGATCGAGGAGGCGGTCCGCGACGGGGACAACATGGCCATGGTGCACGCCGACACCGAGTTCCACCGGGCCCTCTACCTGGGGTCCGGGAACCCGTTGCTGGTGCAACTGGCCGGTACGGTGCACGCCTGTCTGCGTGTCCCGGACTTCCTCAGGTTCGAGCGCTTCTCCTCCGACACCCTCCCCCGCCACCAGGCGCTGCAGCAGGCCGTCGAGCAGGGCGACGCCGACGGCGCCGAGCAGGCGTGCGCCCGGCTCGTGGCCCTCAGTCGTCATCTCTTCACCCAGGCGCACCACCAGTTGGTGGCCACGGCGAAGGCCGGGGAAGCCTGAGGTCGTCGGAACGGAGCGATGACGGCCCCCGCCAGCTGCGGCGGGGCGCCGTCATCGCGTGATCCAGACGGTCAGACCTCCAGGATGAGGTGCGGGACGGCGTGCGGCGGCGTCAGGACCGCGGCGCGGACCTCGCCGAAGGGGGCGAGGGTGAAGGTGACCTCGGCGCCGAGCGCCTCCCCCGCGCGGGCGCGGACCGCGTCCAGGGCGTCGGTGGTCAGCACGGCGCCGAGCAGTCCCCGGTGCGGGGCCACGCTCTGGCCCCTGACCGATCCACCGAGGCCCTCGGGTGCTCCGTAGTCGACCATGTTGACGTAGGGCTCGTCGCGGGCGAAGCCCACCGTCGACGACGTGACGGTGATCGGCTCCTCCACGTCCATCAGCCGGTTGAACGACTCGTCGGAGAACGAGTACTCGAAGACCACGTCCCAGTCGAGGACGTCCTTGTAGAACTCCAGGGAGGGCTTGGCGTCGGTCAGCGGGAGCGAGATGCTGCAGACCTCCGAGGCGATCCGGTCGCGCACCTTGGCGAAGCCGGTGAAGAAGTCCCGGGGCCCGGAGAGGAAGGCCGTGACCACGCCGTCGGGTCCGGGCAGGTGCGCCTCCCGGAAGGCGCCCTCGTCCAGGTCGTACCCGGCCTCGGAGTGCTCCACGTGGTGGCCCAGCTGCCGGGCGTGCGCGACCGCGGCGTCCAGGTCCGGGGCGTAGAAGTCGATCACCCGGAAGGCGTCCCGGTGCAGTCGGGTCTCCTCGGTGCGGATCTGCCGCTCCGAGCAGGGCTCGAAGACAGCCACCAGCGCACCGGCGAGGACGCCCGGAGTGCGCAGAGCGGTGAGGGTGAGGGTGCCCGCCGGGGTGCTGAACAACCGCTCGGTCAGGTCGGCGGCCAGGGTGACGCTGTCGACCCGTTCCATGCCGAAGACGTCGGTGTAGAGGTTCACGTGCGCCTCGACGTCGGAGGCGGAGAGCAGCGGGCCGTACATGTGGACCCCGGACGAGGCCCGGGCAGATGAGGTCATGGTGGGGAGGCACTCCGTTCAGCTGGACCCGGGACGGCGTCTGCCGCTGGGTGAGGCGGGACTGGCGGACGGCGCCGCGGGCCGGCGCCGGCAGGCGTGCTGGGACTCAGGCGCCCCAGCCGGCACGGCGGGAGAGTTCGTGGGTGGCCTCGAGAAGCGCGGCTCGGCACTCGTCGACGTTGGCCAGGAAGCGCTCAGCGGGGCCGCAGACCGAGACCACTGCAATGGCGTGGCCGTCGTGGTTGCGCACCGGCGCCGCCACGGACGCCGCCCCCTCCTTGCGCTCCCCGTGCGACAGTGCCCATCCCTGCTCGCGAATCTGGGCCAGGTCGGCACGCAGCGAGCGGATGTCGACGATGGTGTCCGGCGTCATCCGGGTCAACTCGGACTGCTCCAGGTAGGCGTCGATCCGCTCGGCGGGCTGGAAGGCCAGCAGCGCGCGCGAGGAGGCTCCGGCGTGGAGTGCGTAGGGCTCGCCCTGGGTGACCGACATGATCACCTCGCGGTCGGGCAGCACCTGGTCCACGTAGATGCGGGACCGGGAGCCCAACGGCACCGAGAGCGTGGCGGTCTCGCGGGTACGCGCGCACAGGTTGACCAGCTCGGGGCGCGCCATCGCGCGCACGTCGATGCGGTCGAGGTAGGCGAGTCCCAGCCGCATCGCCGCCACCCCCAGGGAGTAGCGGTGCGTCCGGGGATCCAGCTCCACCAGCCCGCGTCCACGCAGGGATGCGAGCACCCGGTGGACGGCCGCCTTGGGCATGCCCAGCCCCTCCGCGATCTCGGTGACGCCGAGGTCGTGGGAGGTGACGCTGGCGAAGTGCAGCAGCACGTCGGCAGCGCGCTCGACGGTCGCGATGGTGGCACTGGTGCCGGCGGTGGGGGTGTCGGCCTTGGCCACGGGCGTGCCTCCTGTCGGGGTCCACTGAAGTGTGACCTGCCACGGCTGTCCGTGGCGAGGTGGACAGACGTCGACCATGACGTTTCGTCCTGTGGAACTATGTTTCATCTTCCCACGATTCCGTCTCGGGCACACCTGAAGGAGACCGAAGTGTCACTGGACCAGAAGTTGCCGACCCCTGAGCCCTCCCCCGCCTCCGCCGACGTGCAGGTGGTGGCGCTCGCGGCCATTCCGGTCGGAGTGCCGGTGGCGAGCGACTTCGAGGTGACCACCCGCCCCCGCGGAGAGGTCGGCCCCGGTCAGGTGCGCCTGGCCGTCCTCGACCTCTCCCTCGACCCCTACATCCGCTCGACCCTCGGCGGAACCCACCTGGGCGACCGACTCACCGATGTCGGCGACGTGGTGCCCGGACGTGCCGTCTGCCGGGTGCTCGAGTCTGCCTCCGCCGACATCGCGGTGGGCGACGTGGTGATCGCAGAGACCGGCTGGGTCAGCGAGGCGGTGGTCGACGGAGCCCAGGCGCGCGCCGTCCAGCTCCCGTCGGGCATCCCCGCCTCGGCGGCGCTCGGCGCCCTCGGGATGCCCGGGCTCACCGCCTACGCCGCCCACGTCCGCCACGTCCGCCCCGGGCCGGGCGACACCGTCGTGATCGCCTCGGCCACCGGCGGCGTGGGCGCGGTCGCCGGGGCCCTGGCCACCGCCGCCGGCGCCCGGGCCGTCGCGATCGTCGGCTCCGAGGAGAAGGCACGCGTCGCGGTCGAGCAACTCGGCTACGCGGCCGCCGTGCTTCGCGGCGACGAGCTCGCGGCACAGCTCCGCGAGGCCTGCCCCGACAAGGTGGACGCCTACCTGCACATGGGCGACCAGGCCACGATGGACGTGGTGATGGAGCAGCTGGCCGTGGGCGCCCGCGTCTCCCTCATCGGCGTGTTGGACCAGTCCAACGGGGCAGCCCCGACCCGGATCCGGGCCGGTGCCGTGATGGCCGCACGCGCCACCCTGCACGGGATGGTCGTCTACGACCACTACGACCTCGCCGCAGAGCACGTGGAGGTGGTGGGAGACCTCCTACGCACCGGCACCCTGCCGCTCCTGGAGGACCGGTACGTCGGACTGGAGCGAGCCGGCGAAGCCTTCGCGCGGATGATGGCAGGCGCCAACGTGGGCAAGGTCGTGGTGCAGGTCGCCACCGCCTGAGGGCCTCGGAGCTGGGGCTGGGCCTCGGAGCGGGGGCTGGGCTGGGCTGCACTGGGCGATCTTTGCCGAACTGCCCTCCCGGCCACCCGCCCATCACTAGAATCGCTGACATGCAGGGGGAGGGTCGCGTGGACGTTCTGCGCACGCACAGGCAACGGTGGCACGACGTCCTCACCGGTCCTGCCTCGCCGGCTCCCCACAGCTCGCTCGCCGCAGACGACCTGGTCTTTCCCGGTCTGCCCCCGAGTTCGATCGCCTGGACCAGCCTCGGGCTCGCCGTGCACAACTTCGACATCGCCCTCGACGGCCTTGCCCGTGACGAGGAGGTCCTCGATCCCGACGTCTTCCCCGCACTCCGTCGCTCGCTGCTGCACGGCGCGACCGCGGTCGCGGTGCTGGCCCCGACGCGCGCCCGTCGCATCGACCACGCGCTGCGCATCGCCTGGACCGCGTTCACCGGGCCGGGACCGGAGAGCGAAGCGGCCGGGAGGCTGGCGCCCTTCGGCAACGAACTGGTCGTCCGTGAGGCAGCAGCGTTGCTGCAGCAGCGTCACTTCGTGGCCAGCCCCAGGTGGACCGACCGTTCCGCCGTCAGGGTCGCCGCACACCACGTCCGCCACCTCGCCCCGGACCCCGAGCTCTACGAGGCGACGGTGCGCCACCTCTGGGCCGCGCACCAGCCCGCCGACTCGGTCCGCGACGACGCCGTGGCCTGCGCCGAGTCGGTGGCCCTGACCGTCCAGCGGGGCCTGGACCTGTGGCAGGCCCGTTCCGCCGCCGCTCCCGAGCGGGGATCACCGACGCCGACGAAGGACCCGTTCTCGCGGGCCACCACCCCTCAGGTCGACCCGTTCGCCCCCGGCCCCAGGCCCGGGCGGCGTCGATTGCTCGCGCACACCTGAACCTGCCTGGAACTCTGCCGCCACGACCTCCGGCAGGCACCGGCACCGGCACCGGCACCACTGACGTCACCCCCGACGTGCCCACCGCCCACGGATGGCGTCGCACCCGGGTAGCACTACTACTCATCCGTACGACGCCGGGGCACGACCCAGCCCGGGCTCGTCCTAGACTGGTCATTTCAGACGCCGGAACGGGGACCTCCGACGTGACACATCGGAGGTGTGACGCCTTCGGTCTCACAGCAGCATTCTCGGAGGACGAAGTGATTGACCAGGACATCGCAGCACGCCGTGACGAGCGCGAGGCCCGGCGGATCACCAGTGCCCATGCACGTTCCTGGCAGCTCGTGTCCGCGTTGAACACCGACGGCTTCGACAGCGCCCACCTCGGTCGCGCCGACCAGATCGTCCTCGACGTCGAGGACGCCGTGGACGACTCCCTCAAGTCGACCGCCCTCGACAACGTCCTGGCCTGGCTGGCCGGAGGCGGCTCGGGTTGGGTCCGGATCAACGACGCCACCACCCCGTACTGGGCAGAGGACCTCGCCGCGCTGAAGGGTGCGCGCGGCCTGACCGGGGTCATGCTCGCCAAGACCGAGAACGCCGAACAGGTCACCGAGACGTTCCGCCGACTGGGGAGCCAGACCCCGGTGCTCGCGTTGATCGAGTCCGCCCTCGGCATCGAGGAGGCAGTCTCGATCGCCCGCGCCGAGGGAGCGTTCCGTCTGGCCTTCGGCAGCGGCGACTACCGCAAGGACACCGGCGCCGGGACCGAGCCCATCGCCATGGCTTATCCCCGCACCCGGCTGGTGCTGGCCTCCCGGATCGGCGGCCTGACGGGGCCCGTGGACGGGCCCACCGTGGGCAACAACCACGAGCTGATGCGTGAGCAGTCGGCGGACGCGGTGGCACTCGGCATGACCGGAAAGCTCTGCCTGAACGACGAGCAGCCCTCGGTGATCAACGAGTGCTTCTCCCCGACCCAGTCCGACGTCGAGTGGGCGGCCGAGTTCCTCACCGATTTCGAGTCCCGCGGTCGGGTGATCCGCGACGGTTCCGACAAGCCCCGACTGGCGCGGGCCGAGAAGATCACCGAGCGGGCCAAGATCTTCAACATCGGCCCGGCCCACTCCTGACGGTCGTTCCCGGACGCAGGGCGGTTCGGGACGCAGGCCGATTCGGGACGGGCGCTGCGGGGGCGGCACGACGCGGGTGCGGCAGATCACAGCCCTGCGGGGACCGTTGACGACCAATCCTCGGCGCACAGCCCGCTCCCCTGCCTAGCCTTCGTGGAACAGACGGTCCGTCCCCCCTGACTCCGGACCGCTGCCCCGAAGGAGCCCCGCCGTGATCGCCCCCACCCTCCCCACAGCAGCGGAAGTCATTCTCGGACCCGAGGAACTCTTCTTCTCCACCACGGACCGGCGGGGTGTGATCCGGCAGGGCAACACCGTGTTCGCCCGGGTCTCCGGGTACACGAACGACAAGCTGCTGGGTTCGCCGCACAACATCGTTCGGCATCCGGCCATGCCTGCCGGCGTCTTCCGGCTCTTGTGGGACCGGCTCGACGAGGGAGCCACCGTCGCCACCTACGTCTGCAACCAGACCGAGGACGGCAGGCCCTACTGGGTGTGTGCAGTGGTGAGCCCCGCGCAGGACGGCTTCCTCTCCGTCCGCCTGTCTCCCCTCACCCCCGGCCTGGAGATCGCGCGCGAGGTGTACGGTCACGCGCTCGCCGTGGAGCAGGAGGCGGCCGCCGCGGGCGCGACCCGGCGCGACGTCGCGATGGCCGGACGCACGGCCATCGAGGACGCCCTTGCGGCACGCGGTTTCGCCTCCTACGCCCAGTTCCAGCAGGCCTTCCTCCCGGCAGAGATGGGGTCGCGGAGCAGCGTCGCGGTCACGCTGCACCAGCGCCCGGGGGCCGGAGGCGGGATCGGGACAGTGCTGACCAGCACGCGTGACGTCGCCACGGCGCTCCACGGACTGGTCCACGGACTGTCCACCTACCAGCGCCTGGGCAGCGAGCTCTCGGCCACCGCCGACCGCGTGCTGCGCACCGTGCACCAACTGGAACGCTCGGTCGAGGCCGCCCGCGAGGCGTCCGACCTGGTGGCGGCCGAGGTGCCTGTGCTCGCCAACGTGGCCAACGTCATGGCCACACCCATGGGCAGTGCGGTGGACCAGCTCCACCTCTTGCCGCAGGCGTTCACCCACCTGCAGGCCATCACCCAGACCCCCCGGCTCCAGATCGGGCTGGCAGCCCTCTACAACGATGCGGTGGCCGACTTCGCCGCGGAGGTGTGGGACGGCGAGGCCCCAGCCGAGTCCTTGTCGGCCGTGCCGCTCCTGGTCGAGGTGGCCGACCTGTGCGTCCTCCAGATGGCGGACCAGGTGCAGCAGGTCAACGCCGACCTCGTCCGGGTCGCGACCCTGGTCAGGGACTCGAATGCGCACCTCGAGGACTTCCGCCGGATGATCGGGCGATGGCGGCAGCTCGTCATGCGCCACTACGCCACCACCTTGTCCCACCGGGTCGCCCCGGTCGACGAAGCCATCAGCGCCACCTGGTCGGCGGCGGAGGGACTGGGCCGGCTCGGCGACCAGATGGCATCCGCGATCCTCCCCTTCGACGCGAGCGGCGTGCGAGCGCACCTCGCCCGGATGCGTGAGGGCGCCGCTCTGGGCTGAGGGACTCCCCCGGGACTCACCCGCGCCGGATGACGACACCGCTGCGGGGGCAGGACACCGTGTTCGGGGCAGGACCGTGCTCCACGGGTCGGCCTCCTCAGCGCAGAGGCGGTGTGCATGCTGTTCGGGGGTGTGCTCGGCGTCGTCGTCGGCCTGCGTCCATCACGACTCGTGGCGGTGGTCTGAGTGCCGTGGCCACGCTTCCGTGTCTCCGATCAGCTGCGCGACGAGGTCAGCGGCCTGATCGGCCGAGCGATGTCGTGGTTCCCGGTCCGCTGCCTGCTCCGGTTCATCACCCTGGAGGGGTTCGACCGCGCCATCGTCCTGTCGTCCCAGGTGTTCACCGCCGTGATCCCACTGTTCATCCTGGTCGCGACCTTCACTCCCGCGGACGCCGAGAACGTCGTCAGTCGGGCGATCATCGAGCGGTTCGCCCTCAACGGCGACTCCGCCGCGGCGGTCCACCAGCTCTTCGACGCTCCCCCGGGGGCCGCCAGCGGCGTCACGTTCTTCAGCGCCCTGCTCCTGGTGTACTCGGGCGTGGCCTTCACCCGGCGTACCCAGCGCATGTACCGGGCCGCTTGGCACAAGCCGGAGCGCGGCCGCCACAGCGCCCTCTCGGCGCCCTTGGGCCTGGTGGCGATCCTGCTGGGGATCGCCGTGGCATCGGGCGTGCGTTCGTTGGCGGACCTGCTCGGACTCCACTGGCTGGGACTCTCGGTCCTCTCCACGCTGAGCGGAGTGCTGCTGTGGACCGCCGTGCCCTACCTGCTGCTCGACCGGGCGATCCACTGGCGCAGGCTGCTGGTCACCGGGGTGCTGACCGCCGTGGCCATGACCGGTCTCGCCGTGGCCACACCGATCTACATGCCTGCCCTCGTCGTCCAGTACGCAGACCAGTTCGGGCTCTTCGGAATCACCATCACCTTCGTCGGATGGCTCCTGACAGCCGCGTGCATCGTCGTGGTCGCCGCCACGGTCGCAGCCGAGTTCGACGCCACCACGACACCGTGGGCGCTGCGGGTCAAGATCTCCTGCAAGCTGCTCGATCCGGGTGAGCCCACACCGGTCGTCCAGGCCGACCCGGACTACCAGGGACTCCGCGAGAACGAGCTGCGCGCGTTGCTGCGGGTGCTCGTCAACTGGACGGTCATGGCCGGGGTGGTGTGGGCCACGACCAGTGCGATGCCCGGCATCGACGTGCACGGAACCTTCGTCGCCCACACGGCCTTGTACCTCGTGCTCGGGCTCCTCAACACGCTCCTCGGCCCGGTGCTGTTCCTCGTCGGGGGGTTCCGGCCGTGGGTCGGGGTCACCGGTTGGGCCCTCGTCGTCAACGTCGCGGTACTCGCCCTCGCCGCCCTCCTGAGTGACCAGGTGGTGGCGATCAACGACGTGACCAGCGCGCTGCTCGCGGCGGCACTGATCACCCTCTCCGGCACCCTGCTGACCCTCCTGGCCCCGCCGGTCCCCGGGCTTGACGCGCTGTACGGCGTTCACCAGGTCGACGCCCGTGCCCAGAAGTCCCCCGGGCGCCGTGCTCGGCTGCGACGTCCACGCTGGCGTCATCCACACTGGCGTCGCGACCGTCGATGAGCGTGGCAGCGACTCACCCCTGGCAGGTGAACGAACCGACCACTGGTCCCGTCATGCTGGACGTGTGGCCCGCGGGCAGCGGGCCTGTCGCGGCATCCTCCGAGGGGGCGAGATGGTGAAGGTTCTGCTGGTCGTCTGGCTCTCCGTCGCTGCGGCGATCGGGCTGGCAGCCTCCCTCGTCCCGTCCGTGGAGGTGCACGGCGGCTTCCTCGACCTGCTCGGTCTCGCCATCGTGTTCGGCCTGGTCAACGCGACCCTGGGCACGGTGATCCGCCTGCTGACCCTCCCGCTCACCGTGGTGACGTTCGGCCTGTCCGACCTGGTGGTGAACGGCGTCCTGCTGGTGGTCACCGCGTGGAGCACCAACGTCCTCGACGTGGGTGGGTTCTTCCCGGCCGTTGCCGCTGCCTTCCTCATCTCGGTGCTCAGCACGGTGCTGGTGCTGGCCGCCACCCGATTCCTCTCCCCGCCTCCACCCCGGCCCCCCTCCCTGTCGGCCAAAGCCTGACGCGCTTCCCGCTGGCCCACTTCCCGCTGGCCCGCTCCCGGGCGCGCACCCTCGTCGGCGTCGGGCTGGCTTCGGACCCGGGGCCACCCGCGCCGGGTGACGCACACCGCGGGCGGGCGCATCAGGCTGTGGGCTCAACGGCAGGACGCCGGCACAGGACCCGACGACGCACGGAGTGAGGCCGCCATGGGAAGAGCTGCCTACGAGATCCGCACCGTGGGTGAGGTTCCCCCAGAGCTGCTGGAGGACTTCGAGGTGGTCGCCCTCTCGGCTGACCGGTCAGGGTCGACGATTCACGTCCTGCTGGCCGACGACGCGGAGCTGAGCGGTCTCCTCGAGGTGCTCGACCGGGCTGGGCAGGTGCTCGTCGAGGTGCTGCGTGAAGTCTTCGAAGACCCCAGCGACGACACCAGCGACGAACCCACCGACGGCTCCAGCAAAAGGGCTCGCTGACAGGACCCACCGCGGGCCCAAGGACACCCGCGTGAAGGGCCGATTGACACGGGCCAGCGCCCTCGTTCGCGACCTATGCTGGCCTGTGGGGTCACCCCGTCATACCGAGCCAGCGAGGTGAGAGTGACGAGCAGCAAAGCCCTGCCGCCGAGCAGCGACGCGGTCATGGCCGCGCTCGCCACGAACCAGGTCTGCGAGGCAAAGCTCCACCGTCCGGCGGCTCGCTCCAACTGGGTGCGTCGGGACAGGCTGCTCACTGCCCTCGACCGGGCAGCGAGGCGACCGGTGACGATCGTGACGGCCCCCGCCGGTTACGGCAAGACCACCTTGCTGGCCCAGTGGCTGGCCGAACCGGACCACCCACCGACCGCATGGCTCTCCCTGGACGCCGGGGACGACCACCCGGAACGGCTGTGGTCGCACGTCGCGGCGGCCCTCCGGCGTGCTGGCTGCTCCGTGCCCGAGCCCGGCGACCGGGAAGTTGCTGGCCTCGCGTCCGGCCCCGGTGTCGCGCAAGGTCCTGGGGTCGCGTCAGGTCCTGGGGTCGACCGCACCCTGCTGCCCGCGCTGACGCATGCACTCGACGCCACCCCGGACGAGCTCGTCCTGGTCCTGGACGACTTCCACTGCATCCGCGAGCAGGCGTGCCACGACCAGGTGCAGTACCTGATCGCCCACCTGCCGCCGCAGGCCCACCTCGTCCTGGTCACCCGCCTCGACCCGGGTCTGCGCCTGGGACGGCTCCGGGCCTCCGGTGACCTGAGCGAGCTCCGGGCCAGCGACCTCAGCTTCACCGCGGCCGAGACCGTGGAACTCCTCAGCGCAGCGCACGTGAGCCTGAATGACGACTCCCTCGCCACCCTGACGGAACGCACGGAGGGGTGGCCTGCGGCCCTGTACCTCGCGACGTTGTCGCTGGCCAACCTCTCCGAGCCGGATGACTTCGTCAGCCACTTCGGTGGGGGAAACCGGTTCATCGGGGACTACCTGATCGAGGAGGTGCTCAGCAGGCAGGACGACCGGGTCCGGAGGTTCATCACCACCGCGGCGCTCCTGGACCGGTTCTCCACCTCGTTGTGCGACCACGTGGCAGGGGTGGACGACTCCGCCGCGATCCTCGCCGACCTCGAGCGTTCCAACCTCTTCGTGGTCCCGTTGGACGAGGAGCACCGCTGGTTCCGCTTCCACCACCTCTTCGCGGCGGTGGCGCGCAGCGAGCTCGAGCTCGAGGACCCGGAGGCGGCCCAGAGGCTGCACGAGCGCGCCGCCGAGTGGTTCCGCGCCCACGGCCACGTGGAACAGGCGATCGAGCACCTCCTCGCGGCAGGCCGGATGGATGACGCCGCGCAGCTCGTCCAGGCGAGCTGGCTCACCTACGTCGACGTCGGCCGGCACGCCACCGTCACCGGGTGGCTGGACGCCCTGGGCCCCGAGACGGTGGAGCGGAGTCTCCACGCAGGCCTCACGGCGGCCTGGATGGCCGCCCTCGCAGGCGACCTCGCGGGGTCGGAGCACCACCTCGCGCTCCTCGCCGGTCTCGAGGACGTCGGTCCGCTGCCCGACGGGACCCGTTCCGTCGGCTCCGCGATCCTGCTGGTCAGGAGCACCTTCCCCCACGTCGGGCCGCTCGACGCCATGGACGCCGCTCAGCGCGCGGTGCGCATCGAGGACGACGAGAGCTCGCCCCAGCACGCGATGGCCCAGTTGGCGCTGGGGCACGCCGCCTACCTGCTGGGCGACCTCGAACGCGCCCTGGACGCGTTGCGGGACGCCGCTGACAGCGACGCAGCCCCGGCCCTGGTGAGGGCACGCAGCCTCTCCCTCCAGTCGCTGGTCGAGGCCGAACGGGGCGACCTCCTCACCGCCAGGTTCCTGGCCGAGCACGCTATGGAGGTGGTCGAGGGCCGGGGCCTGCGTGCCGCCCCCGGGGCCTCGCTCGCCCTGACCGCGTTCGGCCTGGCGCAGGCCGCCGCGGGAAAGGTGGAGACCGCGCTGGCCAGCATGGAGGAGGCCCTCGACCCGCCACGTCAGCAGTCGGGCGAGAGCTGGACGTCGGTCCACCACATGATCGCCACCGCGCAGGTGGCTGCGGCTGCGGGTCGTTGGGCCGCTGCCCGGGAGTTGACCGACCGCGTGACGCGCTGGCTGGGTCGCTTCCCCCACGGCACCGAGGCGATGCGGGTCCGGGTCGCCCGGGCCCAGGCCCTGCTCCGCGATGAGGCCGCGGCGGAGGCGCTGGGCGAACCCCTGACGAACCGGGAGCGTGATGTCCTGCGACTGCTCCAGAGCGACCTGACTCCCCAGGAGATCGCCGCCGAGCTCTTCCTGACCCACAACACGGTCAAGACCCACGCCAGCGCCATCTACCGCAAGCTCGGCGCTCACTCGAGGGCGGAGGCCGTGGTGAACGCACGCAGGCTGGCGCTGCTCTGACACCGATCTCACCCGGGTGAGATCGGTGTGCGGGTGAGCCGGACTCACCCGCCGAGGTGCTGCGCTGGTGGCAGAGTCCGCCCACGATCCGGAGCCAGTGATGTCACGCCGTGTGCCACGCACCTCCCTCCTCGCCCGCGACGCGCCCGCGCGCGACCAGGACGAAGCCGCGCCGGACCACGAGGGCGCTGCGCCCGTGGGGGGCCCCGGGACGGATCCACTCCCCCCGAGTGCTGAGGCCCACGCACCGCACTGGGTCGTGGTCGAGGTCGGTGACGACGGCACGTTCGGCAGCCCGCGCCGGGTCCCTGCCCAGAACCCGGAGCAGGCGGTGGCCACTGCACGTTGCCTGAACGCCCGGGAGGTGCAGCAGCTGCGCGAAGTGGCGCTGCTCGTCGAGTCGACCGTGGGCGCCCAGCACATCGCTGAGGGACGACTGCACCTGGCCGCCGCGGCATTCCTCCGGGGCACGACGCCCGGCGACTCCTCCCCTGCCCGCATCGAGTGCCGCGGCAGGCTGGCCCACGTCCTGGCCATGCAGGGCGACCTGCGTCGGGCCGAGGCGCTGGCGTCCGTCACACCCCGCACGGCTCCCCCCTGCGCCGGCCCAGACCCCGGCCCGACGCACGCCCGCACGGCCCTGGCCTGGGCCTCCCTCCAACACGCAGACTTCGCCGAGGTGCGGCAACTCCTGGGGCCACGGGCGGCATGGGAGTCGTCGCCGTGGGGAGCAGCAACCGGGGAGGACCTGTGGTTGACCACCGGTCTGCTCCTCGTGGAGTCCCAGCTGCTGGTCGCCACCGGCGAGCCCGAGGTGGCCGTCCGGCTGCTCGCGGCCGCAGACGAGGCCCACCGGGACTCGGGCTGGCCCCCAGGGTTGACCGACCTGCTCACGATTGCCCGTTCGGAGGCACTTCTTGCCACCGGCGATGCGCACCGGGCCATGGCCGCGTTGACGCCCATGCCGCTGCACGCCCGGTCCGCCGCGGAGGTGCTCATCGCCTCGTCACGGCACCGGATCGGGGACGTCCGTGGCGCACGGTCCGTGCTGGCGAAGGCCCAGGAGCAGCTCGACGGCGAGCCCCTGGCGACGCAGGTCAGGGCGTGGCTACTGGAATCCCGCCTCGCCGAGGAGCGGGGCGAGCTCGAACAGGCCGAGGTCGTGCTCGACCGGGCCCTGCGCGCGGCCTCCTCCGAGGAGCTGCGCCTGCCGCTGCTGCAGGAGTGGGGCTGGATCAAGCACCGGCTCGACCGTGACCCCCTGGTCGCGCACGCCCATCGACGATTCGTCGCCAGCTGCGATCTCCGCGTTCGTCCCGCTCCACCCTCCACCCACTTCCTGGAACCCGCTCCCGGCGTCCAGCGAGTGCGGAGCGCCGACCCTCCGGCCGCCCCGCTGACCACGCGGGAGGAGGAGGTCCTGCAACTCCTGGCGCAGATGTACTCCACCGAGGAGATTGCCGTCGAGCTCTTCATCTCGATCAACACCGTGAAGACGCACCTCAAGGGGATCTTCGGCAAGCTCTGCGTGAGCCGGAGGGTGGACGCCGTCCGCCGGGGGCGTCAACTCGATCTCTGCTGACCTCTCCTCACGGACCTTCACCCGCCGCGGGTCCGACCCTCCGCACCCGCTCGATCGTGGCGCCGGCGTCGGCGCACGCCCGTACGAAGCGCTGCAGCATCCCCTCGGCCAGGGTCACCCTCACCTGCGTCAGCTCCGGCACCACGTGGTGCGCACAGCGCAGGTACCACAGGAGCGAGGACCCCAGCTCGTCCCGGACCCAGACCTCGTAGGCCCACACCGGGTGGTCGGACTCGCTCGCCCGAGCCGTCCGCCGCGGCCACCTGCGCAGTCCGGTGACGGCGCCTCCCACCGATGACACCTTGTTCAGGAGCACCGACAGCTGGGCGGGATCGTCGGCCCGAAACCGCAGCACGGTGCGGGTTCCCGCGGTGCGCACCTGCATCTCGGGGAACTCCGTGCGCACCGAGTCGGGCACTCGGTGCAGCAGACGGATGTCGTAGACGACGCCGTGGCCACTGGAGTCGGTCATGCATCCACCCTGCTTCCGTCTCCCGGACGGGACGTCACCCCGCTGGGGTGAGGCAACCGGGACACCCGGGCGCCCATGCTGGGCCAGGCACAGCCCATGGCGGGTGTGCTGGCCC
Organism: Nocardioides sp.; assembly: GCA_045627505.1. Lineage (GTDB taxonomy): Bacteria > Actinomycetota > Actinomycetes > Propionibacteriales > Nocardioidaceae > Nocardioides. The sequence goes on along the minus strand of JAZQNT010000091.1, from coordinate 764 downwards.
CGGCCCGGCCTTCGTCCAGGTAGCCCGATCGGAGGGCAGATGTGAGTTCTTCCCAGTCCGCGCAGCCGCGTCCACCCAGCGGTTCCCCACGGTGGGCCAGCCACGGCATCTGGATCTCGGACGTCGTCAGGCTCCTGTTCACCTGGGCGCTGAGCTTCGTGGCGTTGCTGCTCACGGCCGACCTGCTGGACGGCTTCACCTACACCTCCTGGCTCCCGCTGCTCGCGGCAGCGGCCGTGACCGGCCTGCTCGGCGTCGTCGTACGGCCCATCCTGGTGGGCGTCACCGCCGCCATCGGGTGGGTCGCGGTGGCCGTGGCGACCTTGTTCGGGCAGGCCCTGGTGATGCAGTTGGCGATGGACGTCATCCCCGGGGCGTCGTTCGCCTCGTTCGAGACCGCGGTGGCGGCGGCGTGGCTGAGCGCCGTGTTCGGCACGGTGCTGCTGTGGCTGGTCAGTGCGGGCACCGACGAGTCCTTCACCGCCGCCCTGCTCCGGATCCGCCCGGGGAAACCCGACGATGAACTCGACGGGGTGGTCTTCGTCCAGCTCGACGGCGTCTCGTTCCCGGTGATGCAGTGGGCACTGCAGGCAGGCAACATGCCCACCCTCCGGAGGTGGGTGGACCGCTCGAGCCACTCACTGCACGAGTGGACGGTGCAGCTTCCGTGCACCACGCCGGCCAGCCAGCAGGCCATCCTGCACGGCACCGCCGTCGGCGGACCCAAGTCGGAGGCCAAGCGGTCTTAGGAAGACAATAGAGAG
>JAZQNT010000090.1:0-2555 GCA_045627505.1 Nocardioides sp. | reverse complement strand
AGGCGCGCCCAACCCGAGTCTGGCAGGAGCCGGGCAGGAGCTGTGCCGTATGGGCAGCGCGGGGTGGGCCCGCTGGGGCGCCGCGCCCGGGACCGGGTGTCTGGGCGCGTGGTGTCTGGGGCCGTGGTGTTTGGGCGCGCGGTGAGGTGCCCGCACGCGTGTGCGGCTGGTCGCGCACCCCTGAGTCCGGGCGTTGGCCCCGAAGCCCGCTCGTGGGGGTCAGGGTGGGCTGACGCTCAGGCCCGCCCTGACGGGCAGGGTCACCGGGCGGCCGGAGCTCGTTCGTCCACCCCACTCACTCGTTGAAGAGGACCACCTTGAGTGCGCCGCTCTCCTGGGGTCGGGTGAAGACGTCGTAGGCCTCCTGGATCTCCTCGAGTCCGAAGCGGTGGGTCACCAGGCCCTCGGTCTGCAGTCGGCCGTCGGCGAGGAGTCGCAGCAGCATGGGTGTCGAGAAGGTGTCCACCAGACCGGTGGTGATCGTGACGTCCCGGATCCACAACCGCTCGAGGGGCAGGGACACCGGCGCCCCGTGCACGCCAACGTTGGCCAGTGTGCCTCCGGGGCGCAGGAGTTCGGCGCTGAGCTCGAACGTCTCGGGGATGCCGACCGCCTCGATCACGGTGTCGAAGCCGAGGCCGTCGGTCTGGCTCACCCTGGCCTCGAGCGCGGCGACCTCGTCGGCCACCGTCGCGTCAGCCCCCATCCGGGCCGCGGCCTCGCGGCGGCCGCCAGCGGGGTCCACCACCACGATGCGTGAGGGCGAGAGGAGCCGGGCAGCGAGGATCGCGGCCAGACCGATCGGGCCCGCCCCGACGATGGCCACCGAGCCCCCGGGGGAGACTCGACCGTTGAGCACCCCCACCTCGTAGGCCGTGGGCAGGATGTCGGCGAGCAGGAGCGCCTGCTCGCTGCTGACGGAGTCGGGCAAGGGGTGCAGCCCCCGGTTCGCGAACGGCACCCGAACCTGTTCGGCCTGCGTGCCGTCGATGAGGTGACCGAGGGTCCACCCACCTCCGGACAGGCACTGGCCGTCCCGGTTCTGACGGCAGTAGATGCAGCGCCCACACCCCGCCACGCAGGAGACGAGCACCCGGTCCCCGACGCTGACACCGGTCACGTTGCTCCCCAGGTCGAGCACGGTGCCGACGGCCTCGTGCCCGAGCACACGACCGGGGGTGACCTCGGGTACGTCTCCCTTGAGGATGTGCAGGTCGGTGCCGCAGATCGTGACGGCGTCGACGCGAACGACCGCGTCCTCGGGGTCGATCACGGCGGGGTCGGGCACGTCGTGCCACACACGACTTCCGGGTCCTTCGAACGTCAGGGCTTTCATGGCTTCCTCCGGGCTGGTGTGTCGTGCGGTTGCTCCGCCTCAGGGACGGTTCAGGTCGTGCGGGGCATCAGTGGACATCGGCCTCGCCACTGCCCGACTCGGGCGTCACGCCCTGGTTTGCCTCGATGTCGCTGATGCTCAGCAGCAACAGGTACTGGGCCAACCCGGAGAGAGCGCGGGAGACGGCGAGCTCGTCGCCGATCTCCGGGACGTCGCGGTCACCGGGGAGGCAGCGGGCCCGTCCGACGTGCCGGAACTCGGCTCCCGCATCGGTGCGCAGCACCGCCTCGGCCCGGGTGCTGCCGTCCTGCTCGGAGATGTTGACGAGCAGGTGCCAGGTCTTGGTGTGCATCGGGTCCTCCGTCCGAGGGTGGACGCCCGGGCGGATGGCTGCATGGTGTGCCGGGGCCAGGGGATGCTTCGAGCATCGAGCCGGGCAGGTCGGGCCGGAACGGTCCTCCGACCCCAGTGTCGTGGGACGTTCGGCCACGTTCCGGCTCCTGCGTCTCTTTCACCGTGGCGTCCTTTCACTCGCGCGTCCCCTTCGCCGTGGTGTCGGGTTCCCGGTGGCGAAGCAGGGCGCGGTAGCACTCGTCGGCGCCCCACACGATGACCGGGAAGGTCGTCAGCACGAGGACCTGCTTGAGGTCGAGCGCTCGGGTGCCGAGCAGGTCCTGGGCCGCGGGCAGGTAGATCGCCACGGCGGTCAGGGCAATCTCGAACGCGATGCCGGCCAGCAGCAGCCGGTTGCTCAGCGGCCCCACGGTGCGCAGCGACACCCGGTCGGTGCGGGCGGCCATCGCGGTGCCGATCTGGCAGGCGACGATCCCTGCGAACGTCATCGTGGTGGCCTGGAGATAGGCCTCGTGCAACCCGCTGCCCGGACCTGTCTCGGCGCCCGGGTGCCAACCAGCGGACCGCAGCACCCACAGGTAGCCGAGCATCACGAGGACGGCCGAGACGACCCCGAGCACCCCCCAGGCCCTGAACAGCATGGTGCGACGGATGATCTGCTCGCGAGGATTGCGCGGCGGTTGCGCCATCACGCCCGGTTCCGCGCGCTCGCGTCCCAGTGCCACGGCCGGCAACGTCTCGGTGCCGAGGTCGATCACCAGGATCTGCGCCACCGTGAGCCCGAGCGGCACGCTTCCGCCCGACAGCGCGAAGACCAGGAAGGGACGGACCTCGGGCACTGCGTGGGCGAAGATGTAGACGATGA
>JAZQNT010000089.1:0-3382 GCA_045627505.1 Nocardioides sp. | reverse complement strand
CCGCAGCAGTCCTCGAACCCCGCACCCGCCGCCCCAGGACCAGCCCGACGAAGCTGAGCGACGAAACCAAGACCCAAGCCGTGCAGGTGCGTGCCGCGCTCGAAGCCTCCGGGCTCGACCACGGGCCGATCAGCGTGCACGACAAGATGCACGCCATGGGCCTGACACGGGTCCCCTCGATCGCGTCCCTGGCCCGGATCTTCCGTGAAGCCGACGTGGCCCGCCGCGAGCCACGCAAGAAGCCCCGCTCCGCGTGGCGTCGGTTCGTCTACCCCGCACCCAACGCCTGCTGGCAGCTCGACGCCACCGAGTACGTCCTGACCGGTGGCCGCAAGTGCGTGATCTTCCAACTCATCGATGACCACTCCCGCTACGCCCTGGCCTCCCTGGTCACGACCGGCGAAACCGCCCAGGGCGCCATCACAGTGTTCGACACCGCCGTGGCCACCCACGGGGTCCCACAACGCCTGCTGTCCGACAACGGACTCGCCCTCAACCCCAGCCGACGCGGGATCACCGGCCGCCTGGTCGCCCACGTCACCGCGCTAGGCGTCGAACCCATCACCGGCAAGCCCTACAAGCCGACCACCCAAGGCAAGAACGAACGGTTCCACCAGACCCTGTTCCGCTACCTCGACAAGCAGCCCCTGGCGAACTCGCTGGCAGAACTCCAGACCCAGGTCGACACCTTCGACCTGCTCTACAACACCCAACGCCCACACCAAGCCCTCCCGGGGCGAGTCACGCCACAGCAAGCCTGGGCCGCCACGCCCAAGGCCGAACCACCCCGACCGGTACCGCGCCCAGTGCTGTTCCCCCCGCCGGCAGCACCGCCCCGGCCCCGCATCACTCAACCCGACAATCTGCCACCCGACACCCGGGTCAAGAAGCTGACCAGCGCCGGCACCTTCTCGCTCGACTCCGTGACCTACCTCGTCGGTGGCCAGCACCGCTTCCACGAGGTCCTCGTGATCACCGACGGCGCCCAGGTCACCGTGGTCGACGCGCACGGCGAGATCCTCGTCGAACACACCCGCCCGGCCCACGGCATCACCTACGTCGGTAACGGTCGGCCCCGCGGCCACGCCCGAGCAACCCCGAAATGTCACCGATGTCCTGAGACATCAACCGTCACCGATGTCCTGATCTTGGAATGCACCGATGTCCTGAGACATCACAGCACCCCGGGACAGACCCCAAACCGGGTAAGTCCGCGCGCCAGTCACTCCGCGCGTGGGCATCGGCGCCAGACGTGCAGGGCAGCAGTCCGGAGCAGCGTCAGGCGCCCCAGCGCGCCGTCCGTGCCAACAGCGCTCCCATGGCCACGACGCCGGCGGTGGAGGTGCGCAGCACCTCCGAACCCAGACGCACCACGTACGCACCGGCGCCCCGCAGGGCAGCGATCTCCTCGGGTGACACACCACCCTCCGGCCCGACAACCAGCAGGATCCGCCCGGTGAGCGGCACCGGTACGGCGGCCATGGGTTCGACCGCCTCCTCGTGCAGCACCAGGGCCACGTCGGCCTCCGCCACCAGACGCAGCACCTCCTCGGTGCTGGCGAGCGGCGTGACCTGCGGGTGCCAGACCCGTCGTGACTGCTTGGCCGCCTCGCGTGCGGTCGAGGCCCACTTGGCGTGCGACTTCTGTGCCCGCTCACCGCGCCACACGGCCACCGAGCGGGACGCGGCCCACGGCACCACCGTGTCCACGCCCACCTCGGTCAGGACCTCGACGGCCAACTCACCGCGGTCGCCCTTCGGCAGGGCCTGGACCACGGTGAAGCGCGGCTCCGGGTGTCCGTGGGTGTCCCGCTGCTCGACGGTGACGGAGAAGACCCGCTTGCCGGTGCTCGACACCGTCCCGGTGACGGAGTTGCCCCGACCATCGGTCAGCACCACCCGCTCCCCCTCCGTCAGCCGACGGACGGCGACCGCGTGGTGCGCCTCGTCGCCGCGGACCTCGACCTCGGCACCCAGGGCGGCGGTGGCGAGATCCTCGACGACGTGCACCGGAAGACTCATGCGTTCAGTGTCCTCTACTGGCGGGGCAACCGGCTCAGTGGTTCTGGAAGGCGTTGCGCAGACGCCCGAAGACGGACTTCGATGAACTGCGCATGTTGCCCTGGGGCGACTCCTCGCCACGCAGCCCGGCGAGCTCGCGCAGCAGCTCCTCCTGGCGGGCGTCGAGCTTGGTCGGGGTGTCCACCATGACAGTGACGATCAGGTCGCCGCGGCCGCCACGCAGGCCCGGTACACCCTGGCCGCGCACCGTCATCTCGGTGCCGGACTGGGTACCCGGCTTGATCTCCAGGTCGTGGGTGGTGGGACGCGCGTCCTCGTCGCCGTCCTCGACGACGATGTCGGCCTCCAGGAGCGGCAGTGTGAGCGTCGTGCCCAGTGCGGCCGCGGTCATCGGCAGGGAGACCGAGCAGTGCAGGTCGTTGCCGTGGCGCACGAAGGTCTCGTGCTTGGCCACCCGGATCTCGACGTACAGGTCGCCGGCAGGTCCGCCACCCGGGCCCACCTCACCCTGCTCGGTGAGCTGGACCCGGGTGCCGTCGTCGACGCCGGCCGGGATCTTCACCTTCAGGCTGCGACTCGAACGCACCCGACCGTCACCGGCACACTCGCGGCAGGGGTCGGCGATGATGTCGCCGTGGCCGTGGCAGGCCGGGCAGGCACGCAGCGTGCGCACCTCGCCCAGGAACGACCGCTGCCCCTGGGCCACCTCGCCAGCCGCGCGGCAGGTCTCGCAGGTGATCTTGCTGGTTCCCGGTGCGGTGCCGGCGCCGTGGCACCCGGCACACACGACCGCGGTGTCCACCTTGATCTCGCGGGTGACGCCGAAGGCTGCCTCGGCCAACGTCACCTCGAGCCCGATCAGGGCGTCCTGGCCGCGCCGGGTGCGGGGGCGCGGACCGCGCCCGCCCCCGGGCCCACCCTGGCCGCCGAAGAAGGCGTCCATGATGTCGGTGAAGGAGAACCCGGCGCCGGCGCCGAAGCCACCAGCCCCGCCGGCGAACGGGTCACCGCCGCGGTCGTACGCCGCGCGCTTCTGCGGGTCCGAGAGCACCTCGTAGGCGTGGCTGACGACCTTGAACTGCTCCTGCGTCTCCGGGTCGGGGTTGACGTCCGGGTGCAGCTTGCGCGCGAGCCTCCGGTAGGCCTTCTTGATGGTGTCGGCGTCCGCGTCGCGGGCGACACCGAGAAGCTCGTACAGGTCCTGGCTCAACGTCTGCTCTCTCTGCTGGGCGGTGCGGGACGGGGGCCGCCGGGAGGCGGCCCGAAGGGGTGCGAAACGGGGAGCGATCCGGCGCTGGTGCCGGTCAACCCTCCTCGAGGATGCGCGACACGTAACGGGCGACGGCGCGCACCGCTGACA
>JAZQNT010000088.1:0-1608 GCA_045627505.1 Nocardioides sp. | reverse complement strand
GAAGCCGAGCAGATCCACCGGATCGGTGGCCGGCGGGCCTGGCTCGTCTGGGGCGTCGCCGTCTCGGTCTACCTGCTCGCCGTGCTCCACCGCAGCTCGCTCGGCGTCGCCGGGCTGCTGGCCACCGAGCGGTTCGACATCGCCGCGTCGCAGCTGGCGTTCTTCACGGTGCTGCAGCTCATCGTGTACGCCGGGATGCAGGTCCCGGTCGGCGTGCTGCTCGACCGGTTCGGGCCCAGAGCACTGCTCTGCTCAGGCCTGGTGCTGATGACCGCGGCGCAGTTCGCCTTCGCGTACGCCGACTCGTTCGGCCCGGCGGCCGTGGCGCGTGGCTTCGTGGGCGCCGGGGACGCCATGGTCTTCGTGACGGTGGTGCGGCTGGTGGCGGTCTGGTTCCGGCCGACGCAGGTGCCCATGACCACCCAGGTCACCGGATGGGTCGGTCAGCTGGGCGCGATCGCCGCGGCTGCGCCGCCGACCCTGCTGCTCGACCGCCTGGGGTGGACCGGCGCGTTCGCCGCGGTCTCCACGATCGGCGTGTTCCTGCTCGTCGCGGTGCTCGTCGTCGTGAAGGACTCGCCCTACGCCGTCGTGGCGGAGGGTCGGGAGAGCCTGCGCCAGGTCATCGCCTCGGTCGGCCGGGTCTGGCACAACCCCGGCACCCGCCTGGGCTTCTGGGTGCACTTCACCACCCAGTGCTCGTTCACCGTGTTCGCGCTGCTGTGGGGCGTCCCGTTCCTGGTCAAGGGCGAGGGCTGGGGCGAGGTCTCGGCCGGCAACCTGCTCATCGCGATGACCGGCTGGGTGGTGGTCTCCGGGCTCGCGATCGGTGCGCTGACCGGGCGCCATCCCTACGCCCGCTCGACCCTGGCGCTGGCGGTGGTGGCCGCACAGGCGCTCACCTGGACCGCGGTGCTGCTGTGGGACGGTCCGGCGCCCACCTGGTTGGTGCTGCTGCTGGCGGCGGCGGTGGCCACCGGCGGGCCGGCGTCGGTGATCGGGTTCGACCTGGCCCGCACCTTCAACGTCGACCGGGTGATGGGGCGCGCCACCGGCCTGGTGAACGTGGGCGGCTTCGTCGCCTCGCTCTTCACGATGGCCCTGATCGGGGTGTTGCTCGACGCGGTGGAGCCGGCGGGGGCGAGCGCCTACGACCTCGCTGACTTCCAGCTGGCCATGTGTGCGCAGTACGTGCCCTGGGTGCTGGGCGCGACGATGATCCTGCGGTTGCGAGGCACGGCGCGCGAGCACCTGGCCGAGCACCATCCCGAGGGCGTGCAGGCGCTGCGCGACGGCGAACCCTGGGCGCCCGGTCGCTGAGGCCGGCCGGTGCTTCTCCGTGTGTGTGCGCCGGTCGGTGCTCGCTCGCCCGGCCTGCGTGCCTGTTGCGCGCGGAGAGGCCGGAGAGCGTCTGCTGGCGACGGTGGGCCCCGGTCGGCTTCGTTGGGTGAAGTTCACGGCCAGACCGTGACGTTCTGCACTGGTTGATCCGCTGCCGTCGGGGGACGCTGGGTGCATGAGCAGTTCTTCCCCCCTCTCCGCCCCCTTCTCTGAGGGACCGGGCACCTCCCCGTCCCCGTTCACGTCCTCCGTGCCGTCTGCCGTGCC
>JAZQNT010000087.1:0-1780 GCA_045627505.1 Nocardioides sp. | reverse complement strand
GTCTCACCGGCACGCTCTGAGCGCGCCCACAGGACGCGCGAGCGGCCGTCAGGAGGACTCCTGACGGCCGCTTCGTCACTGGCACCGGTGGCGCGGCCCGGCTCAGAGGCAGGCGGCGCCGGGAGAGATCAGTCCCCGGCGATGCAGGTGTTGTTGCTGTAGTTGTTGTAGGCGGTCAGCTCCGCCAGCTCGTCCTCGGTGAGTCCGGCGTCGAGCTCCGCGACGTCCTGCTGGGAGGCGCCCGCGGGGATCTCACCCATCAGGTCGATCCAGGTCTCCAGCCCGGCCGCGGCGTCCTCGCCCATCTCCTCGGGCACCTCGAGCGACTCGGCCTCCTGGGCGAACGCCTTCATCCGGCGGATCACCGTGGCGTCGTCGGCGGACTGGTCAGCGTTGATCGCCTCGTAGAAGGACTTGTACTCGGCGCAGAACTTCTCCTGCGCGGTCGGCCCCTTCGGCTCATCGGTACCACCGCACGCGGTGAGCAGGGCGGCGGCGCAGGCGAGCGCGGCAACGGGACGGACGAACCTCATGCGCACAGAGTGCCCCATCAACGGCCGAAGAATGCGAATCGGCACGGCCGGAGTGTGCACGGTCACACCGGCGCCATGCCCGGGGAGCGTCGACCGTCGTCGAAAGCGGCCGGCAACGGGACCCCGGCCGCGCGTTGCAGCAGCTGCCGGTACTCCTCCCGGGAACACTCCACCACCCCCAACGAGGCCAGGTGCGGGGTGCTCCACTGCACGTCCAGCACTCGCCGGTCGACGTGCTCGTCGGTGAGCAGGTCGACCAGGCCCACCAGCGCCACCTTCGAGGCGTCCCGGACCCGGTGGAACATCGACTCACCGGCGAAGAGTCCGTCGACCGCCACCCCGTAGAGGCCGCCCACCAGCTCATCGCCCTGCCACGTCTCGACGGAGTGGGCCCAGCCGAGCCGGTGCAGCTCCGTGTAGGCCTCGACCACCTCGTCGTCGATCCAGCCGTGCTCACGAGACGGGTCGCCGCAGGCCCGCACCACCTCGGCGAACGCGGTGTCGACGCGGATCTCGAAGTCGCGGCAGGAGCGGCGCAGCGAGCGCGACGCCTTGAATCCGTCGAGCGGGAGCACCGCGCGCCGTGCCGGGAAGAACCAGTAGAAGCGGTCCTCGGCGTCCTCGGCGGGCATCGGGAAGAGCCCGTTGCGGTAGGCCTGCAGCAGGGTCCCGGGCTCCAGGTCGGCACCGATCGCCACCAGGTCGTCGTCGCGGTCGAGGCGGGAGAGGTCGCGGACCACCTCGGCAAGGCCCCAGGGCGAGGGGACGGGTTCAACAGGCACGTCGCCGAGGGTATCGCCGGGCGCCGACGCGGACCGCCACCGAGCGCCCACATCGAGAGCCCACACCGCGCGCCCACATCGAGCGCTGCCCACCCCGGGGCGGCGACGGCGACGCGCCCGACCACGGATGACCGATCACCGGTCGACATCCCGACAAGGACGCCGACATCGACTTCATCGTCGAGACAGGCACCAAGTTCGTGGGCCGCGCAGTATGCATCTGGGGCGGAGAGAGCAGATTCAACGACCCTGAATGGCTCAAGAATGCAAAGGACTATGCCGCAAAGGTTCACGAGGCTGCTCCCGACGTTGTTCTGCAGGGCTGTTGCTTCGAATTCATGACTTACGAGATCGAGAAGGACGGCATTCCCGCCTGGGCCTTCGAATCCCTCGGACGTCCCGCCGAGCAGAGGAACTTCGACCTGGAGGCGATGCTCTACCCCGACGGCTCATTCGTTGGTCACT
>JAZQNT010000086.1:0-2928 GCA_045627505.1 Nocardioides sp. | reverse complement strand
AACCCACCGGGTGAACCCTTCCAACGAAGGAGCAGGTGGAAAGGCATTCCGAGCGGACGACGAGACTCGAACTCGCGACATCCACCTTGGCAAGGTGGTGCTCTACCAACTGAGCTACGTCCGCATGTTGTTCCGGCGTGTTCCTGTGCCGAGCAACGAGAAGAACAGTAGTACAGGCGACGGCGCCGGGTGAAACCGGGGTGCCTCTCGGTGCGGGTGGCTCCGGCGCGCTCGGTGCCCCGGAGGATCTTGGCGAGGGCAGGCCAGGTGGGGGTCCGGCGGCAGCGAGCCTCACGCACCGGTGTGTGCGAAATGCCAGATGGCCGGTCCTGGGACCGGCCATCTGGTGTGTGGTGGGCGATACTGGGTTTGAACCAGTGACCTCTTCCGTGTCAGGGAAGCGCGCTACCGCTGCGCCAATCGCCCAAGCTGTTGAATTGTGTCAGAGGTGGGTACGGGATTTGAACCCGTGTACACGGATTTGCAGTCCGTTGCCTCGCCTCTCGGCCAACCCACCGGGTGAACCCTTCCAAGGAAGGACCTGGTGGAAAGGCTTTCCGAGCGGACGACGAGACTCGAACTCGCGACATCCACCTTGGCAAGGTGGTGCTCTACCAACTGAGCTACGTCCGCATGTTGCTTCGACCCGTTTCCGTGCCGCTCAACGAGAAGGAACATTAGCCCATCGGTCGCGGCGCACCAAAACTGGGGTGGCCGAGCGTGTCCGGTGGCCCATCGCTGACGCCGGGCGCCAAGTCCGGGCGCCATGTCGGACCTTCGGGATCGGGGGCGACTAGGGTGGCCGCGTGCACGCATGGGTAGACGGTCGTCGGGTCACGGCGGCAGCCCGGCCGGGGACGGCGTCATGGATCCAAGGGCCCGCTTCCGCGGGAGCTGCGTCCGGCGTGGGGGACAGTGTCTTCACCACCGTGCTGGTCGAGCGCGGGCGCGCCTTTGCCTGGCTGCGTCACCTGCGTCGCCTTGAAGCGTCTTCCCGAGCCTTGGGGCTGCCGGAGGTGGAGGCCGAGTTCGCCACGGAGTGCGCCCGCGAGGCGCTCGCGTCCGTGGATGGCGAGCGACTGCGCCTGAGGTTGGTCTGGGGCAGGGCGGACGGAGGCGATGGGCTGTTGACGGCGCAGGTCTCGTCGCTCTCCGATGTCGCCGGCGGGGGTGCCAGGTTGGTGACTTCCTCGGTGCGGCGCACGTCGTCGGGAGTCCTGGGCAACCACAAGACGACGGCCTACGCGGACAACCTGTTGGCGGCGGCCGAGGCGCGTCGGGCTGGCGGGGACGAGGCGCTGCTGCTCACCGATGACGGTCAGGTGTGCGAGGGCGCGGGCAGCAACGTGTTCATCGTGGTGGACGGCGAGCTGCTCACCCCGCCGTTGTCAGCCGGGTGCCTGCCGGGCATCGCCCGAGAGCTGGTGCTCGAGCACACGGGTGCCCGGGAGGCACCGGTCCCGGCGACGGATCTGGAGCACTGCAGCGAACTCTTCCTGACCTCCTCGACCCGCGAGGTGCAAGCGGTGGAGCACTGGCAGGGGCCGACGCAGGGGGGCCGCGGTGCTGCCGTGCGCTCCTGGCCGGAGACGGGGCCGAGGACACGCGCCGTTCAGGAGGCGTGGCGCCGCATCCGGGGGAGCGACGAGGAGTGGTACCGGCTCCGGTGAGCGATCAGGGCTCCAGCAACTGCGCGATCAGTGAGTCGAGCGCCAAGTGGTGGCGTTCCTCGCCGTCGGGGACCAGGGCGAAGGTGTCGCTGAGGAACGCCTGCACGGCGTCGCTGTGGGTCTCGGTGACGAGGTGTCCGTCGGGGGAGCTGAGTTCGATGATCACGACGGCCTGGCCGAGGTCGTTGATCGAGGGGCACACGTGCACGTCTCCGGCGCCGGTGGGTGCGCACAGGCCGTTGGCCAGGAGGCTGCGGGCGAAGGTCCAGGGCAGGTCGCCCTCGTGGGTGAGGAACGTGATCGTGACGGCGTACGGGTCGGACTCGTCGTAGGAGAAGACGGTGTCGAGGTCGTGCGATTGTCCTGCGGAGTCGAGGCACTGAATCGTGATGTCGCGGCGCACGCTGCCTGCGACATCGCGCTCGAACCTGCTGGTCATGGGGTCCCCTCCCACTGCGGTGCGCTGTAAGACAGACGATGCACCACGCACGCGGTGACGCGCGTGACAATGACCAATTTGGGTAACCGCGATATTTCGCGCCCGGGTAGCCTTGGTCAGGTGCCTGAGAAGGACTCTGAACCTCCGGTGGAGGAGTTGGTGGACGAGGCTGCTGAAGAGTACTTCGGACCTCGGTTCCTCGCGCGACTCCACGCACGGCTGCACCTGAACCCGGTGACCGGGCTGATCACCAAGCTGGTGGTGACCCTGGTCGGAGCGCTGGTGATGCTGGCGGGCGTCGTGATGATGGTGACCCCGGGCCCGGGCATCGTCGCCCTGGTGCTGGGGCTCGCGATTCTGTCCACGGAGTGGCGGTGGGCGGACCGACTGCTCGATCGGGCCCGGGAGTACGCCCATGAGGCGGCGGAGAAGGCGCGCGCGATGGATCCTCGGGTGCGCCGCCGACGCCTTGTCCAGGGCGTCTGTGTGGTCGGGGTGGCTGCCCTGCTGCTCGCGGGATGTCTGTGGGCGTTCGGGTGGCCCTCGTTGGTGAACTCCTGGTGGGACCAGCTGCAGGGGTGGATCGGGTGGGTTCCAGACCTTCCCGGGATGCCCTGACGACACGCGAGCACCCCCCGATGTGGACCGTGGTGCGGGGTGCGCTAATGTTTCTTCTCGCAAGGCACTGAGTGCCGAGCAACAGCGGGCGATTGGCGCAGTGGTAGCGCGCTTCGTTCACACCGAAGAGGTCACTGGTTCGAACCCAGTATCGCCCACCGCATGCAAAACCGCCTCTGACCTGCGAAAACACGGGTCAGA
>JAZQNT010000085.1:0-5318 GCA_045627505.1 Nocardioides sp. | reverse complement strand
GGCGCAACCGGGTCGAGTACGGCATCAGCACCCAGGGGGCCGGAGGGTGGTTGCGCGACGTCGCGGTGGCCTGGGGCACCTCAACCGCAGTGATGGCGCTGGTGGTCCTCCTGGTCGTGGGGATGCGACGGCGCTGGCCGCACTGGTGGACGGCGATTGCCGGGACCATGGCCGCTGCGGCGGTCGTTCTCGGCTCGTGGGTCTACCCCGTGCTCGTCGAGCCGCTCTCCCACGACTTCGAGCCGTTGGCCGAGGGGGAGCTGCGTGACGACATCACCTCACTGGCCGCCCGCAGCGGGGTGGAGGTCGACGAGGTGCTGGTCGCGGATGCCTCGCGCCGCACCACGGCACTGAACGCCTGGGTCTCGGGCTTCGGGTCGACCCGACGGGTGGTGCTCTACGACACCCTGCTTGAAGGCGTTCCCCGGGAGGAGGTGCTTGCGGTGGTGGCGCACGAGCTGGCCCACGCGAAGTACCACGACGTGGTGCTCGGCACCGCGCTCGGCGCGTTCGGTGCCTTCGCGGGCGTGGGTCTGCTGGGAGTCGTCCTGTCAGGCAGGAGTGACCCGGTGAGCAGGCGGCCGGCGGCGGTCGTGCCCTGTCTGCTGCTGCTGACCGCGCTGGGACTGCAGGTGACGGCACCGGTGCAGAACGGGATCAGCCGGCAGTTGGAGCGCAGGGCTGACGCACAGGCGCTCGAGTGGGTGGGGGACCCGGCGCCGCTGGTACGTCTGCAGGTGTCCCTGGCCGAGCGGTCGCTGAGCGATCCCACCCCGCCGAGGTGGTCGCAGTTCATGTGGGGCAGCCACCCGACCACGCTCGAGCGGATCGTGGCGGCCGAGGAATGACTGAGTGGTTCTTGTCCTGGCGCTGCTGTTCAGCGATGGGTGCTGGTGCTCAGTGGTGGGTGCTCAGCGGCACCGCTCGTTGTTCTTGATGACGCCGACGACACCGTCGCAGTTCTCCTCCGACAGGCCCTTGAAGGCGCCGCCGAAGCCGTAGACGGCTCCGGTGATCGCGAGGAAGATCCCGGAGATCAGGAGGCCGTACTCGACACCGGACGCCCCGCGCTCGTCTCTCTGCTGTTCATTGGTCCTCATGGATTCCTCCAGGGTGGTGTGTTGCCGGAAATGCGCCAGTGGCGGCCGCGAACGCTGTCGTGACCGCCACTGGAAGGCAGGATTTGCCTGGCTCAGGGCCTGCTGGTGAGCTTGCCCGAAGCCTCGCCGAACATGCCGGACAGGGCGCCACCGAAGGCCCAGACGGCAGCGACGATCGCCAGGGCGATGCCGGCCACGAGGAGGCCGTACTCGACGGCGGAGGCGCCGCGCTCGTCCATCTTGGCCTTCTGCGCCTGGAACATGATGGTGAGGTACTCGATCATGGGATTAACCTTCCGGAGTGAACTGATGTGGGTGTTCGGGTCCGGCGAAGGCCCGACCTGATGACCTCATCCTGTCGATCCCGCGCGGTCCGTGTGCTCATCGGTTCAGTCACATCAAGTAGTCATTTCGGGCTATGCCGGGTGGGGAATGCGGGCCCCGCGGCCGCGGGCTCAGCGCAGTCCGGGGTCCATGGAGGAGAGAAGGCCGCTGCGCATTGCCGTGACCAGTGCCTGCGCCCGGTTGGAGGCGCCGAGCTTCTGGTAGATTTTGGTGATGTGCGACTTCGCGGTGGACTCGCTCATGTAGAGCCGACTGGCGATCTGACCGGCTCCCAGCCCGTCGGCCAGCAGCACGAGCACCTCGTGCTCTCGGTCGGAGAGACGGTTGGTCTCACCGCTCATCCGGCGCAGCATGGCCTCTGACAGCCCGGCAGCGAGGAACATCTTCGGCGCGACGGCCGCGTGCTTGGCTGCCTTGACCACTTCGGTGGAGGGAGCATCCTTGCCCACGAAGGCCGAGGCGCCGGCCTCCATCGCGGAGAAGATCTGCTCGTCCCCCGAGTGCATGGTCAGGACGACCAGTCCGGTGGAGGCAGAATCCCGGCGCACCGAGCGGACGATGTCGAGGCCCGTGCCGTCCGGAAGTTGGAGGTCGGTGACCACGACCTGTGGACGGTGCTCGGCGAAGGCCGCCAGCGCCTCTCCCACCGAGGCTGCCGTGCCGACCACCTCGGTGGTCGGGTCGAGCAGGAACGAGGTGGCGAGTCCGTGCCGGATCAGCTCGTGGTCGTCGACGATGAGGACGGTGACGGGACTGGTCATGAGACCTCCTGGACCAAGTGGGTGGTGGCGGGGTGGAACACGTCCATCGGGCCGAGGCGAACGCTGACCCGGGTGCCCTGTCCGGGCGTTGAGCTGACTTCGAGGTGACCGCCGACGAGGGCCGCTCGTTCGCGCATGATCGACAACCCGTGGGAGTCGCGTCGGCCGGGGCGCAGGCCGTCGCCGTCGTCCTGGACGACGATCTCCGCGTAGGGAGCGAGCACACGGCAGTGGACGTCGATCGCCGAGGCGTTGGCGTGCTTGACGCCGTTGTTCATCGCCTCCTGGGCGATGCGGAGCAGTTCCGACTCGACCTCGTGTCGCAGCCGGTCGGTGCGTTCGTCGACGGTGACTTGGATCGGGGTTCCCGAGGCCTCGCTGAGGTGCCGGGCAAGGGTGGCGATGGCGGCACCGAGGCTCTCGCTGGAGCCCGCGTCGGTGCGCAGTGTCATCACCGAGCGCCTGACCTCGGCCACGACGCGCGAGATCATCGATCTCAACTGCTCGAGCGCACGCTCCTGCTCCGGCGTCGCGGTGCTGAGGAGTGCGTCCACCACGTAGCCCATGGAGGCGATGTCCTGGGCCATGCCGTCGTGCATCTCGCGCGCCAACCGTTGGCGCTCCTCCACCATGGCCCGGTCGCGGACCGCGTGGAACAGTTGGGCGGTGTCCAGCCTCAGCGCCAACGGTGACAACCGGTCGGCGATGGTGGTCAGACGGGTCAGGAGCGTCTCGGGGCGCACCGTCCCGGACTCGGGCAGGTGCCCTGTCACGACGGCGATCGGACTCCCACCGTAGGAGAGCAGGAAGCCGAACTCCCGTCCCTCCAGCACGGGATGTCCCAAGGACCACACGGTGCGCGCCAGGTCGGAGTCGCTGGGAGCGGTGAGGTGGGAGGAGTCGGAGTCCGGGGGGTTCACCGCGCTGCGTCGCTCGACCAACGGGTAGAGCTGTTCGTCACGCTCCACGTGCAGGACGGCACTCTCCACGGGTATGGCCGCGGCCACCTCGTCGAGCAGGGTGCCGCCCATGCTGGTGGGATCCAGACCGCCCTCCAGCTGCGCGGCCAGGTTGTTGAGGTCATGGAGCAGCCCCCGTGCCTCCTGGTAGGCCAAGGAGACCCGGTCCTGGTCGTGCGGCCGGACGAAGAAGTTGGCCACCAGCCCCAGCCCCAGACCGGCCAGCATCCAGGTCATCAGGTCCGCGACGTGGGCGGCGGGCGGGGGAGGGGAGAAGGCCAGGATGGCGCCCAGCGCCACCGCCTCGACAGTGAGGGCCTACGCGGTTCCGCGGAGGCCCCTGGGCAGGCCGTGGACGAAGGGCGGGACGGCGAGCGCTGCCAGCAACGACGGTGTCTCGCTGACCTGCAGTCCGGCGATCAGGGCAACCAGGCACGCCTCGATCGAGGTGAGGGCCGCCCCGGGGACAGGCATGCGTTCGAGGGCGAAGATCGCCACCCAGATGACGGACAGGGCAGCCAGCCCCCCCAGCGCGGGCACGTCGCCCCTCCAGCCAGCCGCGGCGCTCACGGAGAGGAGGACGAACGTCCTTGCTCCGGTGGCGAGAGGGGAGTGGGGGGCGGCGGCCCGCACGTGCATCAGAAGGTGTCCATGATGGACAGCGCAGCTGGCCCGATCACCACGATGAACAGGGTCGGGAGGATGAACATGATCAGCGGGATGGTCATCTTGACCGCCACCTGCTGGGCCTTGGCCTCGGCTGCCTGACGTCGCTTGGTCCGCATCTCCGCAGACTGCACGCGAAGGACCTGACCGATCGGGATGCCGAAGGCGTCGGCCTGCACCAGCGCGCTCACGAAGCTGCGCAGGTCGTCCAGGTTGGTGCGGTCGGCCAGACCACGTAGTGCCTCCGCGCGGCTACGGCCGATCTGCATCTCGTGCAGGACACGGCCGAACTCGTCGGCGAGGGGACCTTCGGTGTTGCGTGCCACCTGCTGGATCGCGGCGTCGAACGCGAGTCCGGACTCCACGGAGATGGTCATCAGGTCGACCGAGTCGGGAAGTTCCTTGCCCAGACGCTCCTGGCGGTCGTACGAAACCTGGTACAGCCAGAAGTCCATCGCGAGGTATCCGACCGCGATGCAGACGGCCGCGATGGCCACCCTGCTGACAGCGCCCGACCCGAACATGGCCGAACCCAGGAGTCCGACGAGGAGACCGACGACGGCGCCGATCACCTTCATCGCCATCACGCGTTCGACGGTCCACCCGGTGGGGTTGCCCGCGAGTTCGAGCTTGCGGTGGATCCGCTCGGCCGAATCACGACCGCTGATGCGGCGCGCGATCTGCAGCGCCCGCTCCTGGAATGGTTCCAGGACACGTTCGCTGAACGGCCGGTCTATCTCTTCGGTCAGTTCCTTGGGCAGGTTCTGGCCGAGCGCTTCCAGCGCGGCAATGGAGCGACCCACGCCGGTCGTGGGCGTGGCAGACGTCTGCGCCGTGGCGACTGCGGCCAGGGTCAACGCAGTCAGGAACAGCAGGACACCGAGGAACAGCGCCATGTCACACCTCCACCTTCACGATGCGGCTCATCCAGAACGCACCGATCGACAGCATGGTCACGCCGACGCCCAGCAGCATGATGCCGCGGGGATCGCTGAACATCGGGCCGATGTACTCGGGCTTGGTGAGCACCAGGTACACGGCGAACAGCGGGGGAAGGCCCCCGAGGATGTAGGCAGACAGTTTTCCTTCGGCCGAGAGAGTGGCGACCTGACGGCGCAGGTACTCGCGCTCACGGATGGTCTCCGCGACCGTGTCCAGCAGCTCGCCGAGGTTTCCACCCACCTGGCGCTGGATCCGGATCGCCATGACCACCCAGCCGAAGTCCTTGCTCTCGAAGCGGTCCACCACGCCCTCCATCGCGTCCTCGAGCTGCACGCCCAGTCGGGTCTCGACCAGCACCTTGCGGAACTCACCCGCCATTGGTTCGGTGCCCTCGTTGACGATGGTGTCCACCGACTGCGCGAGGGAGAGGCCTGCGGACAAGGAAGTCTGGCCAAAAAGAATTGCCACAAGAAAAGCACAGAAGCTGGCAGGAATGACAACTGAAAGAGAAAATGGTGTCTGCAGGAATGCAGCTTTATCACCAA
>JAZQNT010000084.1:0-2680 GCA_045627505.1 Nocardioides sp. | reverse complement strand
GGGGTGGCGAAGTTGATCCGGGCGTACCGCTCGTAGCCGGCGCCGCACCGGGGGCCGGCCACCCGGGCGACCCCGGCCCCCTCGCGGAAGAACTGCTCAGGGTTGTCGAGGCCCAGCGGGGCGCAGTCCATCCAGGCCAGGTAGGTCGCGGCAGGGGAGTGGTGCACCACGTCGGGGAGATGGGTGCGCAGCGCCTCGGCCAGCGCGCGACGGTTGCCGTCGAGGTAGGCCACCAGTTCGCGGCGCCAGGTCTGGTCGCCGTTGTAGGCGGCCGTGTTGGCGACGACGCCGAGCAGGCCCGCGCCACCGATCAGCAGGTACTCGTCGGCCTTGAGCGCCTTCGCGTGCTCGGGGTTGGTGGCGATCACCTGGGCGCACTTCAGCCCGGGGAGGTTCCAGGCCTTCGACGCTGACGTCGAGGTGACCGAGCACGCGGCGGCCTCCTGGGAGATCGAGGCGAACGGCACGTGGGTGCCCTCGTAGACCATGCCGGCGTGGATCTCGTCGGCGAAGACGAGCGCGCCGTGCTGCGTGGCGAGGCGGGCGATCGTCTCCAGTTCCTCACGGCTGGCGACCTTGCCGATCGGGTTGTGCGGGTTGCACAGCACGAACAGCGAGGGACCTTCGGCGAAGAGCTCCTCGATCCGGTTGAAGTCGTAGGACCAGTGCCCCGCGGCCGTCTCCAGCATCGGGACCTGCACCACCCGGCGGCCCAGCGCCGGCGGGATCAGCAGGAACGGCATGTAGGCCGGGGTGGGCAGCACCACGGTCGCACCAGGGACGGTGAACTTCTCGATCACCGCGGCAAACGCGGAGAGGACGTCACCGACGCTGACCACGGCGAAGGGGTCGACCTGCCAGTCGAACTCGCGGCCCACCCAGCCGGCGAGTGCGTCGGCCAGGTCGGCGTGCGCCTTCGAGGGGGCGTAGCCGAAGTGGTGGCGACCCACGGCGTCCTGGACGGCGGCGGCGACCTCGGGGGAGGTGCCGAAATCCATCTCCGCGACGAAGGCACCGATCTTGTCGGGGAACTCCGACCACTTGCGGCCGCCGTTGCGGCGTAGGTCCTCGACGGTGATCTGGTCCCAGGGGTGGGTGGACATCGGTGGATACCTCCGGAGGAGCAGGCGGGGGAGCGGGGGCGAACGCCGACGTGATGACGGTGTGACGCCCCCGATCGGGGGGGTGGTTGAAAAGTTACACGTTGCAGCAGTTAGTCTATTAATTGTTGTGAACTGATCGACATTCAAGGTAATGATTGTCGTCGCCGGCAGGGCCCCCCACCTGCTCCCCCCACTCGCACATCGGAGGCATCGATGTTCCATCTCGCGTACTTCATGCAGGGCTCCAGCGCCCAGGCCTGGCACAGCCCCTGGGCGGGATCGATCGGCACGGAGTGGTCGCGTCCCGACTTCCACATCGACTGCGCCCGCGCCCTGGAGCGCGCCAAGTTCGACTACGTCCTCTACGAGGACCTCTACTACGTGCCGGACTACTGGAAGGGCACCACCGACATCTACGTCGAGAAGGCCATCTCCGTGCCGCGCCTCGACACCATGGTCCTGACCCCCGTGGTCGCGCACGCCACCTCCCACATCGGTGTCGTCCCCACCCTGCCGACCTTCGCCTTCGAGCCCTACCTGCTGGCCCGCCAGGTCGCCACCCTCGACCTGCTCTCCGAGGGCCGCGGCGCGTGGAACGTCGTCACCGGCACCTCCGACGGTGCCATCCGTGGCTTCGGCAAGGACCAGCTGCTCGAGCCCGAGGAGCGCTACAAGCAGGCCGCCGAGTTCGTCGACGTGGTCAAGGAGCTCTGGAACTCCTGGGAGCCCGACGCCATCGTCAACGACACCGAGGCCGGTGTCTTCGCCGACCCGTCGAAGGTGCACGTCGTCGACTTCCAGGGCGAGTACTACCGCGCCAAGGGCGCGCTGGTCTCCGGACCCACCCCGCAGGGCACCCCCGTCATCGCCCAGGCCGGCGCCTCGGCCGGCGGCCTCGAGCTGGCCGCCAAGCACGCCGACACCATCGTCGGGGTGGCCGGCACCGTCGAGGGGATGAAGGCCTACCGCGACACCGTGCGCTCCCTGATGGAGAAGTTCGGTCGCAACCCCGACGAGTGCAAGATCCTCTTCCTGATCAACCCCGTCGTGGCCGCCACCCGGGCCGAGGTCGACGCCAAGCTCGCCGAGATCACCGAGCAGGCGCACGCCAACATCGAGCGCGAGCTCGCCGACCACGCCAAGCGCATGGGCGTCGACATCTCCGGCCTCCCGCTCGACGAGCCGCTCACCACCGAGCTCCTCGACGGCCTGCACACCCGCGGACACATCTCCCACCTGGAGAAGTTCGTCGCCCGCGCGAACGGCCGCACCCTGCGCCAGGTCGCCTTCGACTTCTGGCGCTTCCCGATCCCGCCGGAGGTCGTCGGCACCTTCGACGAGGTCGCGGACCGCCTCGAGGAGATCGTCAACGAGGTCGGCGGCGACGGCTTCCTGATCTCGCCCCACGGCGTCGGCACCACCCGTCGCTACATCATGGAGATCACCGAGGGGCTCGTCCCCGTGCTCCAGCGTCGCGGCCTGACCCGCACCGAGTACTCCTCCAGCCAGCTGCGCGAGAACCTGCTCGCCTTCTGACCCGGTCAGCTTCCCCGGCCGGCCCGACGCACGCGTCGGGC
>JAZQNT010000083.1:0-3262 GCA_045627505.1 Nocardioides sp. | reverse complement strand
GGACTGACCCCGGTGGCCGCCAAGGCCGTCGCGCACGCCACCTTCGGGCTGATCAACTCCACCCCGCGCTCCTCGCGCCTCCCGGCGGAGGAGATGCAGGCGATGCTGATGGGGATGGCGCTGCGCGCCCTCGACATCGCCTGACGCACGCCCCTTTCGCTCCCCGCGGACGTCATGGGAATCGGGGCTCCCGGACCACATAGTCGATGACGTCCCGCCGGCCATGACGTCCGGCGACGCGCACAGATGCGGGGCAGCAAAAAGGGCGCGGCGCCCGAGTCCCTTCTGGGGACCCGGGCGTCTCGCAGGTGGACCAGGACGGATCTGACGTCCCGGACCGGCTCGGCAGAGCGGCACCAGCGCGCCCAGCGGGCACGCCGGGCCGGTCAGAGATCCAGGACCAGCTTCTCGGTGGTCGGGCGGGAGACACAGACGTACATCTGGTCGCCGTTCTCCTTCTCGTCGTCGGAGAGCACCTCGTCGCGGTGGTCGACCTTGCCCTCGAGGATGGTGGCGAAGCAGGAGCCGCAGTGGCCCTCCTCGCAGGAGAAGTCGAAGTCGGGCTTCTCCTGCAGGATCGCGTCCAGGACGGTCTGGTCGGCGGCGACGGTCTTGGTGACGCCGGTACGACGCAGCTCGAGCTCGAACGGCGTGTCGGTGGCGGCCTTGGCGGCACGCTCCGCGACAGCCTCGGCCGAGGCCTCGAAGCGCTCGAAGTGCAGGTCGGCCTCGGGGGCGTACTCGGCGACAGCCTTCTCGACCGCAGAGATCAGCACGGCCGGACCACAGCAGTAGACGCCGGTGCCGGCGCCGGCACCCGCAAGGGCAGCCTTGAGGTCGATCAGGCCGTCGGTGTCCTGCGGGACCAGGGTGAGCTTGTTGCCGGCGAGGTCGATGAGCTCCTCGGTGAACGCCATGGAGTCGAGCGAGCGGCCGCCGTAGACCACGGTGTAGTCGGCGTCGGGGCCGAGCTCCTCGACCATCGCGCGGATCGGGGTGACGCCGATCCCGCCGGCAATGAAGACGTACTTCTCGTGCTCGCCCAGCTCGAAGAGGTTGCGCGGGCCGGCGACGATCAGCTGCTTGTTCTTCAGGTCGGTGTCGTGCAGCTCCTTGGAGCCGCCGCGGCCGTTCTCCTCGCGCAGCACCGAGACGCGGTACTCGAGCCGGTTGCTCGGGGAGGAGCAGAGCGAGTACTGGCGGGTCAGGCCGCTGGGGGTGTGGATCTCCAGGTGCGCGCCGGCCTTCCACTCGGGCAGCTCGTGCCCAGCGGGGTCGATGACGGTGATCGAGATGACGCCGTCGGCTTCCTTCGTCACCTTGGAGACGCGGACCTCGTACGTGTCGTGGGACGCGCCAGCTGCGGCAGCCTTCGCGGCGGCCGCCTTGGCGAGAGCGTCGGCGACCGGGTCGTAGGCCTTGACGGTCGTGGACACCACGGGCGCCTGCTTGCGCTTGAAGATTCCGAACACCATAAGCGGAATATATCCTATCGAGTCGCGTCTGGGAGGGGGGTTCCGGCGAGGTTCCCCTCCGGAGTTCCAACTGCGAACTCCTCCAGCATGACAGCCGCCCGTTCAGCCGCCTCCAGGGCGACCTCGACGTCCTCGCCGTTCCACGGCCCGACCCCGCCGTCGGCCTGGTCCGCCCCTGCGGGCGCTCCTCCGTCGCCCGGCAGGTTGCGCTCCCCCCGCCCCGACGGGGTCCACGCGGACGGCGCCTGCCGCTCCACCGAACTCATCTCGTGCAGCCGCACCAGCAGCCCCTCACGCCCGATCCCGCGCATCCGGGTCAGGACGAACGGGTCGGCGTCCACCCACCAGGTCAGCTGGGTGAGCACCGCCAGCGCGTGCACGCACGGCTGCACCCACGAGTCGCAGGTGCAGGTGACGTCGAACTCGCCGCCGTACGGCATCAGCTCGACCCCCACCTCCTCGGCCGACTCGACGAGCTCCTGCGGCAGCTGCCCCCGCATCAGCTCGCCCATCCAGCCCGAGACCGAGGCGATTACCTCCACCAGGGCGTCCACCATCGACGGCTCCAGCACCGGCAGCCGGAGCGTGACCGTGACCGGGTCGGCGGCGTCGTCCTCGGTGACCGCGGCATGCACCTGCCCGGAGGTCAGGGTCAGCCCGCCCACCCGGGCCCGGCGGGCCAGCGTCCGGCCGCGCCGCAGGTCACGCTCCTCGAACGCGGCCTCGGCCACCGCGCGCTCCAGCGACTTCGCCCACCAGGCGCGCACCACCGCCCCCTGGCGCGGGGCGAACGGGGCATGCAGCACCGTGGACTCCCCCGCCTCGGGACGCATCCCGACGTGGGCGGACACCTGCGCCGCCGGCTGGACGACGGCGCGCTTGCCGAACGGCGAGGAGCCGCTCACCGGGGTGCTCACCGCAACCGCACCAGGTCGCGCAGGTCGTCGTTGCTGAGCTCGGTCAGCGCGCCCTCACCAGCCTGCAGCACCGCATCGGCCAGGTCGCGCTTGCGCTCCAGCAGCGCCGCCACCTTCTCCTCGACCGTGCCCCGGGTGACCATCCGGTGCACCTGGACCGGTTTGGTCTGGCCGATCCGGTACGCCCGGTCGGTGGCCTGCTCCTCCACCGCCGGGTTCCACCAGCGGTCGAGGTGGATGACGTGGTCGGCGCGGGTCAGGTTGAGCCCGGTGCCGCCGGCCTTGAGCGAGAGGAGGAAGACCGGGACTCGTTCGTCCTCGGATCCGTCAGCGGCCTGGAACCGGCGCACCATCGCCTCCCGCTCGGGCACCGGGGTGCCCCCGTGCAGGAACTGGTGCGCGATCCCGGCCCGGGTCAGGTGCTGCTCGACCAGCCGGGCCATCGCCACGTACTGGGTGAAGACCAGCACCGCCCCGTCCTCGGCGAGCGCCGTGCCGAGCAGCTCGTCGAGCAGGTCGAACTTCTCGCTGCGCCCGGCGATGCGCGGGTTCGACTGCTTGAGGAACTGCGCCGGGTGGTTGCAGATCTGCTTGAGCCCGGTGAGCATCGCCAGCACCAGGCCGCGCCGCTCCTGGGCGTCGGCGCGCTCGATCCGCTCCATCCGGTCCTTGACGAAGGCCTCGTAGAGCACGGCCTGCTCGGTGGTGAGCCCGAGCAGGTGGTCGGTCTCGGTCTTCGGCGGCAGCTCCGGCGCGATCCCGCACTTATGGTAGGACCACTCTCTTCTGTTACTGTATAGTATCCACTGGAAATACCATAATTTGCGTAATCTGTTTCAAGACATTTTTTCACATATTCAGGATTATCAT
>JAZQNT010000082.1:0-2558 GCA_045627505.1 Nocardioides sp. | reverse complement strand
CCGCCACTGAAACCCCGCCGGTCCGCCGGCGGGGTTTCTGCTTGTCCGGCCGGTCGATCGGCCGAGGCTACGGATCGGTTCGAGGCACCACCGGCGCACCGGGCGCGCCCACGCACCGGCCAGCGCCCTGTTGCCCGGACCTGCGCGCCGCGGGCACGCGCGGGGGCTCGGCGGCGGGCTTCCGCGGGGCCACCTTCACCGGCCTGCTGGTCATCTTCGTCGTCACCCCGCGGCGCGAGGCACCCCATCCCTCCACCCGCACCCGGTACCACCGGACGGACGAGGTGCGGACCTGGCGCTGGAAGGCGAACGCGCCGCTGGCCCCGACGCCGACCCGGGCCACCGTGGACCACTCCCCCCGCTTCGAGCGCCACTGCAGCGCCACCGTCCGCGCCACCGTCCATCCCGGGTCACGCAGCACGCCCGAGCAGGCGATCACGTCACCGAGCCGTGGGTGGACGTCCGAGACCCGGAGGAGCTTCACGCCGGACCCGGACGAACGGACCGCCTTGGGCACCGTCGGCGCCAAGGCATCCTGCGTCCGCAATCCCGAGCTGCCCGCGTACGTCGGCAGCGCACCGCTGATCACGGCCACCGCCCCGGGGGCCGCGAGGGGAGACCTCGCCATCGGCCCTCTGGTTGCGGCCCGACCTGCGCTGATCCTCATCCGCTCCCCCAGCACTTGCCTCGCGGTCGCCGGATCGACCGAGAGACACGACGCTATTCAGGGGCGACGCCACCGCGACTCCCCCAAATCGGGCAGATGCGCGCGTCGGCACCGTGCCCAGGGAGTGGCTGGCGGTCGGCTCAGGCCAGGGAGAGGAAGAGCTTCTCCATGCGCGCGACGTCGACGGCATCGGCGTCGCCGTCCGCCTCACGCATGCAGGTGTGCATGCCGGTGGCCACGAGGGCGAAACCCGCGCGGGACAGCGCCTTGTTGACGGCGGCGAGCTGGGTGAGGGCGTCCTCGCACTCCGCGCCCTCCTCCAGCATCCTGATCACGGTGGCCAGGTGCCCGTGGGCGCGCTTCATCCGGGTGATGACCGGCTTGACGTCGGCTTCGTCGAGCTGCACGGCGATGCTCCTTCGGTGTGACTTTCTCCAGCGTACAACCCCCCTGGGGGTTTATGTCACCAGCAAGCCATGCAATCCAGGCCCGATCAGAGGCGATCCGAGCGCAGGCAGCGGCCTCGTTCCCGCGGACTCGAACCCCCTGGGGGGTTGTGCTACGTTCGAAATGTCGCCCTTCCGGGGACACTGGGGATGATGCACCAGCGGAACCTCAGCCCCCGCCCCGGCGTCCGCACCGAGAGGAGCCAGTGATGTCCCGAATCACCGTCGTCACCGTCGAGACCCCCAGCCTCGGCGACCGCAGCCACGTCGTCCATGACGGTGAGGTCGCACTCGTGATCGACCCACAGCGCGACATCGACCGGATCCTGGCCGTGCTCGAGTCCGAGGGCGTGCGCCTGAGCCACGTCTTCGAGACCCACGTCCACAACGACTACGTCACCGGTGGACTGGCGCTGGCCCGGGCCACCGGCGCCGCCTACTCGCTGAACGCCGCGGACGAGGTCTCCTTCGACCACCACGGCGTGCGCGACGGCGACGTGGTCACCGTCGGCTCCATGGACGTCACCGTGCTGGCCACCCCCGGTCACACCTTCACCCACCTCTCCTACGCCGTCGGCCCGACCGGTGCGGGCCTGGGCGCCACCACCGCGGTCTTCACCGGCGGTTCACTGCTCTTCGGCGCCACCGGACGCCCCGACCTGCTCGGCCCCGGGCACACCCACGCGCTGGTGCACCACCAGCACGCCTCCGTGCACCGGCTGGCCTCGCTCCTGCCCGACAGCGCGACCGTCCACCCCACGCACGGCTTCGGGTCGTTCTGCTCGGCCACCCAGTCCGACGCCACCTCCTCGACCATCGGTGAGGAGCGGCGGAAGAACCCGGCCCTGCTGCAGGACGAGGAGACCTGGGTGCGCGAGGTGCTCGACGGCCTCAACGCCTGGCCCGCCTACTACGCGCACATGGCGCCGGCCAACGCCGCAGGACCCGCCGCCCCCGACCTGTCCCCGCCGGCCGTCGCCGACCCGGACGAGCTGCGTCGACGCCTGACGGCCGGCGAGTGGGTGGTCGACCTGCGCCACCGCACCGCCTTCGCCACCGGGCACGCCCCCGGCACCTTCAACTTCGGCGTCGAGGGGCCGTTCGCCACCTACCTGGGCTGGCTCATCCCCTGGGGCACGCCCCTGGCCCTGCTCGGTGCGTAGGATTGGGCGAACCCATATACGGAAAGCTACATGCAGCCCTAGGCAATGCGATGCTAAGCATCAACGCATGTCATGGATTTGACTATGGTAGCGGATTTGAAGGAGTAGCCATGCGTGGCTCGCAACAAAACGATATATTCATCTGCCGAAACGGGAAAATAAGTACCGCCACCAATCATTCAGGAGGAATACAGGGAGGTATCAGTAATGGGCAGCCCATTTATATGCGCGTACTTTTCAAACCCACAGCATCCATTCTTCAGCCTCAACGAACCATCGACC
>JAZQNT010000081.1:0-3052 GCA_045627505.1 Nocardioides sp. | reverse complement strand
CATGAGGCATACCGGATATCTGGGAACTTGCTGTTCAGGGCAGGGAAACGGGTGTGGGGGCGCCCTAGGGTCCTTGACGTCCGCCGGGCCGTCTGCCCAGGTGGCCCGGCGCGTGTCCACCACGACGGCGTCTCGTCCACGGGGGTCCATGATGTTCTCTGCGTTCTCCACGCCTGCGTCGTCCACGAAGCGCGCGCTGGTCGGCGTCGCGTCGTTCGTGCTTCCGGTCTCACTGCTCCCGGCGCTCACCGTCGTGTCCGCGTCGGCCGCCACGGTGCCGGCCGAGCAGCTGGGCACCTCCGCCAGCACGGCAGCGGGGTCCTGCTGGGAGATCAAGCAGAGGCGCTCCACCGCCCCGAGCGGCACCTACTGGCTCCAGACCCCGGCGATGGCGGCCCCGCAACAGTTCTACTGCGACCAGAGCACCGACGGGGGCGGCTGGGTGCTGGTGGGCAAGGGACGTGACGGCTGGGTCACCGACTACGCGGGCAAGGGGCAGCCCAGTGCGCTGCTCTCCCCGGAAACGGTCCCGATGTCGTCAGCCACCGCCCAGCTCCCCTCCACCACTGTGGACGAGTTGCTCGATCGTGGGCGGGTGGACGCGCTGAGCGACGGAGTCCGTCTCAGGCGGGCGCAGACCCGTACCGGTTCCAGCTGGCAGGAGGTCCGCTTCCGGCTCAGCAACAAGGCGGGCTGGAACTGGAGCTTCGGCGCCGACCAGCCGTTGACCTCCTGGAACTTCGGCACCAACTCCGGTCGTGGCGGGCAGTCGTCCAGCTTCGGCACCGGGGAGCTCTACAACCGGGTGAGGACCACCGCCGACAGCAACAGGAACTGGCGAACCGGCTTCGGTTTCGGTTCCAGCATCGCCGGCTACACCGACGCCTCGAGCTACCTGTGGTCGGCGGCGAACGGTCGGGGTGGCGCCCTGCCCTACACGCAGGTGTACCTCCGGCCCCGGATCAGCTCGACGGAGGGTTACCGGGCCATCGGCGACGCCGGTGCCCCGGCCCGGCCCCGGCCTGCCGGGCTGAGCTCCGACGCCATGCCCACCCCGTGGGGTGTGAGTGGCCTCAAGGGCTCGACGTCACCCGAGGGCAGCGTCGAGGTGCAGGCGTTCACACAGTCGGGCAACAAGATGTACGTCGGCGGCAACTTCCGTCACGTCCAGCGGGACGCCGCCGGGACCGGGCAGGTGGAGCAGGCGTTCCTGGCCGCGTTCGACGCCGAGACGGGTGAGTGGGACCCGGGGTTTCGTCCGGTCCTGAACGAGCAGGTGAAGGCGTTGGCGACGTTGCCGGACGGCACCGTGGTCGCCGGGGGCACCTTCAGCCGGGCCAACGGGTCCCCGGCCAGCGCCATCGTCGCCCTCGACCCGACCACCGGGGCGACCCGGACCGGATGGAACCTCACGCTGGAGAACCGGCTCTCCGGCGGGGTCCTGAGGGTGCGTGCCCTGGACGTGCACGGCGGTGCCCTCTACGTTGCCGGCTCGTTCACCCACCTGTCGGGTGGCAATGCGCCGACCCGGGTCGTCTACACCCGTCACGCGGCCAAGGTGGACGCCGCCAGCGCCACTCCCGTGGTGGGGTGGGCCCCGGACTTCAACGGCACGGTGATCGACCTTGACGCCTCCGACGACGGCGCCCGCGTGTACGCCTCGGGCTACTTCGACACGTCCAAGGGGCTGGTCGCGCACCGGGTGGCGTCGTTGAGCTCCGGCGGCGGCGCGGAGGCGTCCGGACCGGTCTTCAACCCGGCCTGGAGCAACGAGGACAAGAACTACCAGCAGGCGGTCCAACAGGTCGGCAGCCGCGTCTACGTCGGTGGCTCCGAGCACTCGCTCTTCCAGTTCGACACCAGCACCTTCAGGCGCCTCGCCAGCAACATCACCCTGAGGGGTGGCGACTTCCAGGCGCTGGAGAACGACGGTGACCTGGTCTACGGCTCCTGCCACTGTGAGCAGTACAACTACTCAGGTGCCACGACCTGGCGGAACCAGGCGCTCACCTCCTCCTGGGACAGCGTGGACAGCATCATGTGGCTGGGGTTGTGGGACGCCCGTACCGGTGAGGTCGTCCCGGACTTCGCTCCGGTCATGTCCATGCGGGAGAGCGCCGGACCGTGGGCGATCGAACGGGACTCACGGGGCAACATCTGGGTCGGTGGGGACGTCACGACGGCCCGGACCACGCAGGGAAACAGGTTCTCCGGCGGCTTTGCCCGATTCGCCCGCACCGACAGCACCCCGCCGGGCACGCCCGGTGGGTTCACCGTGAGGTCGCAGGGAGCCTCGGACGTGACCCTCGCCTGGAGTCCGGTCGGCGACGCGGTCGCCTACCAGCTGCTGCGTGGCGACCGCACCATAGCGACCGTCTCGGGCCAGACCACCCTCACCGTCCCGCACGGCGGCACGGAGCGGTACTTCGTGCGGGCCGTGGATCGTGCGGGCAACATCGGGGCCAGCACGCCGGTGCTCGCCGTCGGTCCTCCCGCCGCGAACCAGCCTCCCACCGCCGCCTTCACCACGAAGGTGTCCGACCGCACGGTCACCGTCGACGGCAGCGGCTCCACCGACGACCGGGGCGTCGTCTCCTACCTGTGGAACTTCGGTGACGGGACGACGAAGACCGGCGCCACCGCCACCCACACCTACGCGGCGGCAGGCACTTGGAACGTGACGCTGACCGTGGCGGACGCCGAGGGGCTGAGGCACACCCGTGCACAGACGGTGACCGTGACCGCCACGACCACGACCACAGTGGTGCCCAACGGCTCGACGTGGCAGTGGTACTACAAGGCGGCGGCCCCCGGCGCTCGCTGGAACGACACCGGTTTCGCCGAGCCGGGATGGTCCACCGGGGCAGGCACCTTCGGATTCGGGGCGGCACACGTCGTGACGAACATCGACTCGTTCGCCGATCCGCTCGACCGTCCGCTGACCGCCTACTTCCGCAAGGAGATCCAGGTCGCCGACCCGTCGAAGGTGGTGAGCCTGGTGCTCGACACGATCGGGGACGACGGCGTGGTGCTGCACGTGAACGGTGTGGAG
>JAZQNT010000080.1:0-5721 GCA_045627505.1 Nocardioides sp. | reverse complement strand
GGGTCGGGGGGCTGGAGAAGGGCGAGGGCCACGGCAACATCTCCTACGACCCCGCCAACCACGAGGCGATGGTGGGCCTGCGCGCCGAGAAGGTAAGTCGGATCGTAGCCATGTCGTTCTGTGAGCCAAGGAGTTGTCCCTCTCTATTGTCTTCCTAAGACCGCTTGGCCTCCGACTTACCGGGTCGGGGGGCTGGAGAAGGGCGAGGGCCACGGCAACATCTCCTACGACCCCGCCAACCACGAGGCGATGGTGGGCCTGCGCGCCGAGAAGGTCGCCCGGATCGCCGACACCCTGCCCGACGTGGAGGTGGACGACCCCTCCGGGCGCGCGAACGTGCTGGTGGTCGGCTGGGGGTCGACGTACGGCCCGGTCCTGGCCGCCCTTCGCCGCGTCCGCAGGGCCGGGGGCCACGTGGCCCAGGTGCACCTGCGTCACCTCAACCCGTTCCCGCACGGGCTCGGCGAGGCCCTGCACCGCTACGACCGCGTGCTGGTCCCGGAGATGAACCTGGGGCAGCTGCGGATGCTGCTGCGCGCGGAGTTCCTGGTGGACGCCGGGGCCTACACCCAGGTCAGCGGGCAGCCGTTCAAGGTCGCCGAGCTCGCGCGCGCGGTCGCCGACCTGGTGGAGGAGGTCGACGACGTCTCCCTGACGATCAGCGACTCGCACGCCGAACCGGACCCGCACGACCCGCCGGGTCCCACACCCGCACCGTTCCCAGCGGAAGGAGCCGCACGATGACCACCGACCTGGGCATGCCGCTCAGCGGCATCCACGCCGTCCCGCTCGCCACCACCCCTGCCACGGCCAAGGAGTTCACCTCCGACCAGGAGGTCCGGTGGTGCCCCGGCTGCGGCGACTACGCCGTGCTCAAGGCCGTCCAGTCGTTCCTGCCGACGCTGGGGCTGCAGCGCGAGAACATCGTCTTCGTCTCGGGGATCGGGTGCTCGTCCCGGTTCCCCTACTACCTCGACACCTACGGGATGCACTCCATCCACGGCCGGGCGCCCTCGATCGCGACCGGGATCGCCACCGCCCGCCCCGACCTGTCGGTCTGGGTGGTCACCGGCGACGGTGACGCCCTCTCGATCGGCGGCAACCACCTCGTGCACACGCTGCGCCGCAACGTGAACATGACGATCCTGCTGTTCAACAACCGGATCTACGGCCTGACGAAGGGCCAGTACTCCCCGACCTCGGAGTCGGGGAAGGTCACCAAGTCGACCCCGTCGGGGTCGGTGGACCGCCCCTTCGACCCGGTCTCGCTGGCGCTGGGCGCGGAGGCCACCTTCGTGGCCCGGACCATCGACTCCGACCGCAAGCACCTCACCGCCGTGCTGGAGGCCGCCGCGCGGCACCGCGGCACCTCGCTGGTGGAGATCTACCAGAACTGCCCGATCTTCAACGACGAGGCGTTCGACGCGGTGAAGTCGCCCGTCACCCGACCCGAGGCCGCGATCGACCTGGTGCACGGGAAGCCGATCACCTTCGGCGCCCCGCTCGAGGACGGTTCCGGACGCGGATCGCACGCGGTGGTGCGGGCCGCCTCGGGTGGGGTGGAGGTGGCCGAGACCCGCTCGGTCCCACCGGAGGCGGTGCTGGTGCACGACGCCCACGCCGCCGACCCGTCCACCGCCTTCGCGCTGAGCCGTCTGACCGACGCCGGTCGGCGGCTGAACCGCGCCCCGATCGGCATCTTCCGTCAGGTGGCGCAGCCCACCTACGACGACCTGGTCCGCGAGCAACAGGCCATGGCCGCCGCTGCCGTGACCGACCGCGCGACCGCGCTCCAGGCCCTGATCACCGGCGCCGACACCTGGGCCGTCGCCGAACGCGGGACGTCATAGGAATCGGGGTGTGTGACCCGCACTTCCCATGACGTCCACGGAGGGTGGATCAGGAGGAGCGGAAGGCGACCACGTCGGCGAACGCCTCCAGCGCCTGGCGCACACCGCCCTCGGGCAGCACGTGGAGCAGCGCCTTGGCCTCCTCGGCCTGGTTCTGGACGTAGGCGCGCGCCTGCTCCATCGCCGGGTGGGCGCGCAACAGGGTCAGCGCCTCCTTCACCTCGGCGTCCTCGACGATCGGGGCGGACAGGAGCTGCTTGAGCCGGTCGTCGGCCGGGTCGGTGGACGCCTGGGCCATCAGCGTCGGGAGCGTCGGGACGCCCTCGCGCAGGTCGGTACCGGGGGTCTTGCCGGAGTCCTCGGACTCCGAGGCGATGTCGAGGATGTCGTCGGAGAGCTGGAACGCGGAACCGACGATGGTGCCGTAGGCGGCCAGGGCCTCGACGACCTCCTCCGAGGCGCCGGAGAACATGGCGCCGTAGCGGGCGGAGGTGGCGATCAGCGAACCGGTCTTGCCGTCGACCACCTGCAGGTAGTGCTGGAGCGGGTCGACACCCCCGGCCGGCTTCACGCCCTCCAGGATCTGGCCCTCGACCAGCTCGGTGAAGGTGCGGGCCTGGATGCGCACGGCCTCCGGGCCGAGGTCTGCGGTGAGCTCGGAGGAACGTCCGAAGAGGAAGTCGCCCACCAGGATCGCGGTGTTGTTGTCGTACTTGGCGTTCGCCGTCGGCGCCCCGCGGCGCAGCGGCGCCTCGTCCATCACGTCGTCGTGGTAGAGCGACGCGACGTGGGTCAGCTCGACCACGCAGGCCGACGTGAAGACCTCGGGCGCGGCCGGGCTCGGGCCCGCCTCCGCGGCCAGCAGGACCAGCAGCGGACGGAACCGCTTGCCGCCGGCAGCCATCAGATGAGCGGCCGCCTCGGAGACGTAGTCGGTGCGGGCCTTGGTGTGCGCGGCCAGCATCTCCTCGATGACGGCGAGGCGCTCCTTGAGACGGTCTGCCAGTGCCTCGTCAACGACGGGGAGGGCCAGTCCGGCGGTTGCGTCAGTGCTCACCCGAGCCATTCTCCCGCACGACCCGCCAGATCCAGCAATGGGTCCGGCACCACACCGAGCAGCAGCGTGAGCGCACCGGTCACACCGACCACGGCCACCGCCATCGCCGACGGAGTGGTGGCCACCAACGGCGCCGCGCCGGGTGCGGGTTCGGCACGTCCGAAGAACATCACCCCGATCACCCGGACGTAGAACGCGGCAGCCACCGCGCTCATCAGCACGGCCGTGACCACCACCGGCCACCTCCCGTCAGCCCCGGCGACCTCGAACACCGCCCACTTGCCGACGAACCCGGAGGTGAGCGGGATCCCGGCCAGCCCCAGCATGAACAGGCCGAAGATCCCCGCCACCCACGGCGACATCCGGCCCAGCCCTGCCCACCGGCGCAGGCTGCTCACCTCACCGCTGGCGTCCCGGACCAGCGTGACCACCGCGAAGGCGCCGAGGGTGGCGATGCCGTAGGTGGCCAGGTAGAAGAGCACCGCGGTGGTGGCGGACAGCTCTCCCGGAGCCAGCTCCTGCACCGGACGGGTGGCCGCGACCCCCGCGAGGACGAAGCCGGCGTGCGCCACCGAGGAGTAGGCCAACATCCGGCGGACGTCGTCCTGGGTCAGGGCGAGAACCGTGCCCAGCGCCATCGACACCACGGCGACGAGGGAGACGATGGGTGACCAGGCGTCCCCGGCGCCACCGAAGGCCACGTACAGCAGTCGGGTCAGGGCCCCGAACGCCGCGACCTTCGTGGCGGCCGACATCCAGGCCACCAACGGGGTGGGGGCACCTTGGTAGACGTCCGGGGTCCACGCGTGGAAGGGAGCGGCCCCCACCTTGAACAGCAGCCCCACCAGCAGCAGCCCGATGGCGCTGTAGAGCAGCAGGTCGTCGCCGGCGCCCCGCTCCACAGCCGCCGCAATGCCCTCGTAGGAGGTGGTGCCGGCGTACCCGTAGGCGAGGGCGGCGCCGTAGAGCAGGAAGGCCGAGGCGAAGGCGCCCATCAGGAAGTACTTGAGCGAGGCCTCCTGGCTGAGCAGCCGGCGGCGTCGGGCCGTGGCGCTCAGCAGGTAGAGCGGCAGCGACAGGATCTCCAGCGCCACGAACATCACCACGAGGTCGTCCGCCGCCGGCAGCAGCAGCGTCCCCGTGACGGCGAAGAGGAACAGCGGGTACACCTCGCTCTGCTCCCACCGGGCCCGCTCCGGGGGCTGCGCGGCCTCGTCCGCCGGAGCCACCGCCGCCTGACCGGCGAAGGCCGAGAGCCCCCCGTCCAGGCGACGCTCGGCGAAGAGCAGCGTGCCGAGCAGCGCCAGCACCAGCAGCAGGCCCCAGAGGAAGAGCGTCGGACCGTCGACGGCCACCGCCCCCATCGCAGCACGGGTCCCGAAGACGGCGCCCCGCGGACGGTCGGCCCAGTCGGCGGCCAGCGCGAGCGTCGCCCCCAGCGCCACCAGCAGGACCACGAGCACCAGCACCACCTGGACGGTGAAGCGTCGGGCCCGCGGGACGAACGCCTCGACCACGACGCCCAGGAACGCGCCCGCGAAGACGATCAGCAGTGGGGAGAGCTCGGCGTACTCGACGACCGGCTTGACGAACTCGTTCATCGACCACCCTCCACGTCCGTGCCCACGACCCCGGCCACCGTCGGGGTGGGGTCACTCACCCCGATCGAGGTGAGCAACGCGTCCACGCCGGGATCGATCACCTGCAGCAGCACGCCGGGCAGGAACCCGAGCACCAGGAGCGCGGCCAGCACGGGTGAGGTGGAGGCCACCTCGCGCGCGTCCAGGTCGCGCGCCCCCGCGAACTCCGGACGTTCGGGACCGGTCATCGTGCGTCGGTAGGTGGAGAGCACGTAGACCGCGGCCAGCACGATGGAGAGCACCGCGACGGCTCCGGCCCACCAGTTCCACGTGAACGCGGCCGCCAGCACCAGGATCTCGGAGACGAAGGTCGACAGTCCGGGCAGCCCGAGGGTGGCCAGACCGGCCACCAGGAAGGTCCCGGCGAGCACCGGGGTCGCCTTCTGCAGCCCGCCCATCGCCCTGATCGAGGTGGTTCCGGTGCGGCGGACCAGGTGCCCGGCGGTCAGGAAGAGGGCGGCCGTCGCCAGCCCGTGGTTGACCATGTAGAGCACCGCCCCCGAGCCTCCGGGCCGCGAGAGCACGAAGATGCCCAGGGTGATCAGCCCGAAGTGCGAAAGCGAGGTCAGGCCGACGAGCCGGAAGATGTTGTCGGACCCGATCGCCAGCAGCGCGCCGTGGACCACCGAGACCAGCGCCAGGGTGATCACCAGCGGGGTGGCCCACTCGGAGGCCTCCGGCAGCAGCCCGAGGCAGATGCGGAGCATGCCGTAGGTGCCGATCTTGTCCAGCACGCACACCAGCAGCACCGACGTGCCGGGGCTGGCGTGCTCGGTGGTGTCGGCCAGCCACGTGTGCAACGGGAACAGCGGGGCCTTGGCCGCGAAGGCCACGAAGAATCCGACGAAGAGCCAGCGCTGGGTCGTGGGGTCGAGGTCGAGGGCAGTGAGGTCGCTCAGCAGGTAGGACGGCTCGCCGGCCCGCGCCGCCACCACGTACAGGCCGATCACGCTGGCCAGCATCACCAGCCCACCGGCCAGCTGGTACAGCAGGAACTAAGTCGGAGGCCAAGCGGTCTTAGGAAGACAATAGAGAGGGACAACTCCTTGGCTCACAGAACGACATGGCTACGATCCGACTTAGGACGGCCCGGCGGCCCGCTCCGCCACCACGTACAGGCCGATCACGCTGGCCAGCATCACCAGCCCACCGGCCAGCTGGTACAGCAGGAACT
>JAZQNT010000079.1:0-2971 GCA_045627505.1 Nocardioides sp. | reverse complement strand
CGGTGGGGCCGGTGGGGCCGGTGACGCCCTGGATGCCCTGGGGGCCGGTGGGCCCGATTGAACCGGTGGGGCCCGTGGGGCCGGTGGGTCCGGTTGTCCCGGTGACGCCCTGGATGCCCTGGGGGCCGGTGGGCCCGATTGAACCGGTGGGGCCGGTGGGTCCGGTGGGTCCGGTTGTCCCGGTGGCGCCCTGGATGCCCTGGGGGCCGGTGGGACCGATCGAACCGGTTACTCCTTGGATGCCCTGAACCCCCTGAATGCCTTGTGCGCCGGTTCCTCCGGTGGGGCCCTGGATGCCGGTTGCGCCGGTGGAACCTTGGGGGCCTTGTGCGCCGGTCGCACCTTGGAGGCCCCGGGGGCCCTGTGCGCCGGTGGCGCCGATGGAACCGGTGGCGCCCTGGATGCCTTGTGCCCCGGTGACGCCGGCGGCTCCAGTTGCTCCGGTGTCACCCTTGGCGCCCTGCGCTCCGGTGTCACCCTTGGCGCCTTGTGCGCCGGTCTTTCCGCGTGCCCCGGTTGCCCCCTTCGGACCCCTGTCGCCCTTGTCGGCACTGATCTTCCAGCGCAGGAGGTTCTCGCCGGTCCTACAGCGGGCTGCGGTGGTGCCCCGCAGGCTTGCCATCTGGTCGCGGTTGAGCAGGCGCAGGGCGCCGGTCCTGGTGTCGATGCAGGCCACGACCTGGTTGCCGTTGTTGAGGTGCGGGTCCTGTGCGGCTGAGGCTTGGGTGACGGGAGAGAGCATGGCTGCGAAGGCCAGGGATGAGAGCCCGAGCGAGACACCTCGGACGTAGGGGGTGGGAGCTGCCGGGTTGGCGTTCATGGCATGGAGGTTCATGGCGCTGGGATCTGTACCTGTTCGTGAGTTCACAGTGAACCGTGGCTCTGGTGACGGTGCCTGCATGGAGTCGGAGTGCGCGGGTGGGCCGCGTGTCTCAGTCGTACTTGGGGGCCTGGACCTTGTCCATGGAGGGATCGAGCTTGATTCCCTGCGCGAGCATCGTCTCGGCTTCGGAGATGCGTCCGAGGTGGTTGAGGGCGAAGCCCAGACGCATGTGGGCGGCTGCGTTGTCCGGCTGCGCCTTGATCGCGGCCCGGTACAGCTCGATGGCTTCGTCCAGGTCGTCGGACTCGGTCAAGATGGCGAGGTTGTACAGGGACGGGCCGTGTCCGGACTCCAGCTCAAGGGCGTCCTCGTAGTGCTCCCGCGCATCGTCGTCACGGTTCGCGCGTTGGTCGAGCACCCCCAGGTTGTAGTGGGCCAGGTACTGCTCGTCGTCGAGCCGAAGGGCCCGTTCGAACGTCTCCTGCGACTTCTCGTTCTCGCCCTGCGTGATCTGGACGACGCCCTGCTCGACCAGCGCGGCAGCGGCCGCAGCGACGTCGTCGGCGTCACTTCCGGAGCACGCTGCCAGGGGCAGTGCCAGGAGGAGTACCAGCGGTGCGGTGCGCACCGTGGTCCATGCGTGCGAGGAGGAGGGACGCAGAGGGGGGAGCGGGATCACTCCGGGATCATATTGAATTCTGTCCAATATGTTGCGGAAACGTAGGATTCTGTCTCGTGACCCGGGTAGGACTGCACATGATCGTCAAGGACGAGGCGCACGTGATCGAGCGGTGCCTGCGCAGCGTCCTCCCGCTGGTCGACTGGTGGGTGGTGTGCGACACGGGTTCGAGCGACGGCACCCAGGAGGTCGTACGACGGGTGATGGGCGACCGCCCCGGCCAGCTGCTCGAGCAGGCATGGGTCAACTTCGGGCACAACCGTCAGCTTGCCCTCGACGCCGCCCGTGCGCTGCCCTGCTCGACACCGGACGACATCGCGCTGTGGATCGACGCAGACGAGGAATTCGTCGACCTGCCCGGAGAGGCCGACAGGCAGGCGGGCGAGCCCTCGGAGTGGCTCGACCTACCCGCGGAATCGGACGCGCTCGCGCTCCAGGTGCAGTTCGGGGACCTGCGCTACCACCGCGTCGGTGGCGTCCGGCTGGGGCGCGCATGGCAGTGGCGCGAGCCCCTGCATGAGCACCTGTGGTTGGAGGGGGCAGTGGTGACCCACCTGCAGGCGCCGCAGGTGCTGGTCCGCAAGGAGGGCGCACGGTCCAAGGATCCGGACACCTACCGCAAGGACACCGAGCTCCTCGAGGCCGAGTTGCGTCGGCGCCCGGACGACGCGCGGACCCAGTTCTACCTGGCCCAGTCCCTGGCCGACTCCGGTGAGACCGAGCGCGCCGTGGAGGCGTACCGACTCCGGGCCGCCAACCGCTCGGGCTGGGAGTCCGAACGGGCCCTGGCCCTGCACCGGCTCGCGCGCTGCCTGGAGCTGCTCGGCCGCCCCGTTGACGAGGTCGCCGACGCCTACGCCGCGGCATGGGATGCGGCCCCGCACCGCGCCGAACCGCTGGTCGACCTGGCCCGGGTGGAGCGCACCCGGGAGCGTCACCACGTAGCCCAGGTGTTCGCCGAGCGGGCCGTCTCGTTGGCCCGTCCGGCGTCGGACGAACTCTTCGTCGACGACTCGGTCTACAGGTGGCGAGCACTGGACGAGTACGCCGTCACCTGCAGCTGGACGGGACGTCGGGACGAAGGACGCCGGGCGGCGGAGGCCGCACTGGCCGCAGAGCCCCAGGAGCCCCGCCTGCGCGAGAACGTCGAGTGGTTCCGGACCCATGGCTGAGCTGCGAACGGCGGGTGCCGGAGAACCCTCACCGGGCGTGGCCATCAGGTGCAGCCCGGTGCAGCAGGCCGTGACCGTGGCCACGTGGGGACGAGCCGTTCAGCACGAGGCGCGCGGGAGTTAGGCTGGTCACGCTCGGGCGCTCCTCGCGCCCGTGCGTCCACCACAGACTCACCGCCCGGCCGTACTCCGTCGGGCACACTCCCAAGGAGCAGTCAACGATGGCAGCCATCGAAGCAGTCAACGCACGCGAGATCCTCGACTCCCGTGGCAACCCCACGGTCGAGGTCGAGGTCT
>JAZQNT010000078.1:0-1812 GCA_045627505.1 Nocardioides sp. | reverse complement strand
TCGACGGTCCGGACCTGGGCCCCGGCCACCGCGATGACCCAGACCAGTCCCACCGTCACCGCCGCCAGGAGCGGCATCGCCATCGCGGTCTCGGCGGTGACCGCGCCCCGCTCACCGCGTTCTCCCCCACTCACCGCGACCTCAGCCCACGCCGATCAGGGAGAGCACGTGGTCGAACAGGGTGGTGAGCAGCTTGTCGCCGAAGCCGCTGGTCACCAGCGTGTAGAGCACCCCGGCCAGGGCCGCGCCGGCCGCGGTGCCGACGGCGTACTCGGCCGTGGTGATCCCGTCCTCGCCCCGCCACTCCTGCGCCCCGCTGGCCGAGGCCCTGCGTGCCGGGGCCCTGCCTGCCGGGGCCCTGCGTGCCGACTTCCTCGCGTCCGGAGACCTGCCTGCCACGTCCTGCGTCATCTCGTTCCTCCCGTCCCGGCGACCGGGTGCCGCCGCTGCCTCCACCCTCGCCACCGTGGAGCGGGCGGACCGGGGACGCGAAGGCACCTGTGGAGGACGCCGCGACCCGCGGTGGGCGACGCAGGATGTGCACACTCGCCGACGGGGCGAGTCGGAGACGGCGCTGGCTCAGGTGACGGCGCTGGCAAGGAGCTCCAGGGTCGGGCCGGCCACCGCCGCACCGGCCTGGCCGCCCACCGTGGAGGCGGCGCCGCTCATGGCCTTGGCGACCAGGTCCTGCACCACCTCGGCCGGGTGCCGTCTGCCCGCCGTCCTGACCGCGCGGGCCAACGTCGCACCGGTGTCACCGAACATCACTTCGCAGGCGGCCAGGAAGTCCTTGGCATCCATCGTCAGCCGCTCCCGGTTGAAGGAGCTGTCGGTGAAGACTCCGCGGTTCTTCAACTCGTCGACGAGCACCTCGCGCCAGTAGCGCTGCTCGACGTTCAGGATGACGCGCCCGTGCGTGACCGCCTCGGCGTCCCTGACCACCCGGATCGCCGAGGCCAGCCCCTCCTGGACGGAGTCTGCGGAGGTGTGGCGCAGTCGGTAGTTGAAGACCAGGGCGTTGGCCTTCGCCGGACTGCAGCGCAGCGCCTGGGCAAGACGGAAGGCCCGCTCGTCGGGGTCGACGATGCCGACCCGCACCAGCGCGGTGAACAGCGCCAGCTCGAGCTCGGACTTGGTCAACGACCCGAACGGCGCGTCCTGCGTCAGCACCCGGTGCACCGCACGTCCGAGCTGCTCGAACTGGTTCTCCTCGATCGTCCCACCCATGCCGAGCAACGTAGCGGGAGTCGCCGACAGCCTCCGGGACCCTGCCCGGGCGTCCCGGTCAGCGCTCGACGACGGAGGCCGCGAGCCCCGCGACCAGGGGCACGATGCCCAGCAGCAGGAACGCGGGGAGCAGGCAGACCCCCAGCGGGACGGCGGCGCGCACCCCGACCTGGCGCGCGGCGTCCTCCCGGGCGGCGCGCCCCTCGGAAGCCAGGTCGTCGGCCAGCACCGCGAGCGTGCGCACCACGCTGGCACCGGTGCGGGACGAACGGGCCAGGGCCCGTCCCAGCGGCGCGAGGGCGGGGTCGTCGACCAGCCCACCCCACGCCTCCCCCGGCTCGGCGCCCCAGGCCACCGCCTCGGCGGTGCGCCGCAAGCGCGCGGCCGCCTCGCCGCCGTGCTACAGGAACAAAACTCAATGGAAGGGTGCTCAGACCGCACTATTATGTACGCACCGAGCGCAAGCGGCACCGGAGTCCTTGCGAACTCCCGTCTCACTTTCGATAACAGCGACACAGCCGACGCGCTCGTTCGCGCGAACGCCCCGCGCGTCGAGGCGGTCCTCGACCCGTTCTTCGCTGCGCT
>JAZQNT010000077.1:0-2642 GCA_045627505.1 Nocardioides sp. | reverse complement strand
CAGGTCATCTCGTCCTTCTCTCATCATGGTCTGGAAGAGGATAACCCCTGCACGGTCAGGTTCGTAACCGTGCAGGGGTTATTCCGGAATACTACAGATGGTCAGCGCGCTTTACCGGGCTACTGCTGCCCTACCTGCTCGCTGAGAGCGGCGTTCTCCTGTGTCAGGCGCTCGACCTCAGCCTTGAGACCGCTGATCTCCTGCTGGCGGTCGAGCATGTGCTGCACGATCAGGGCGTTCGGGTCCATCGGTTCTCCTTTTGGATCGCGCTCGGTCACCACGTGGCGAGCGCGGCGCGCTTCCACGTGTTCGTAGCGGTGCAGACGTAGATGTAGCCGTCATCGACGGTGATCTCGCCGGGGCTTCCGGCACTGGTGGTGGCGAGTCCGGTGCGGGGTGCGACGCGCAGTTTGCCCGCGATTCGGGTGGTGTGCAGCGCGGTGCCGAGCGCGATTTCGTTGATGGCGGTCGTGGATGCCGCGCCGCCCGCGTTGTCGCGTCCAATGCCGACGCCACCGGAGTGAGCCACGACCACGCCCGCGCCGAGGCCCGTGGTGTGGTCGGCAGTGAGTGAGACGTTCGCGCCGACGCCCGCCGAGTTGGTGCCGCTCACCACCGCGCCGCCGCCGATGGCTACCGCGTTGCTGTTGGCCGGGCCGCCACCGGAGCGCCAGCCGAGGTAGACGTTGCCAGATCCGGTGGTGGTGGCGTTGGCGGTGGCCCCAGCAGGGGCGTAGCCAGCCTGGTAGCCGCCAAAGAAGTTGTTGCTACCAGTGGTGAGTCCGTATCCCGCCGACCCGCCGTCGGCAGTGTTGTTGCCGCCCGTCGTGAGCCCGAAGAGGGCCTGCGAGCCGGTGGCAGTGTTGTAGGAGCCGGTCGTGAGGACCCATCCGACCTGCGTACCGACGCCGGTGTTGCCGGTGCCCGTGGTGAGGCGCGGGAACACGTTGACGCCGAAG
The DNA here is from genome assembly GCA_045627505.1 of Nocardioides sp. GTDB lineage: Bacteria > Actinomycetota > Actinomycetes > Propionibacteriales > Nocardioidaceae > Nocardioides. The sequence goes on along the minus strand of JAZQNT010000077.1, from coordinate 1,683 downwards.
GCCGTCACATTCCCAAGGTTCGTGGGGGGAAGGTCGCGGAGCGTGTTCAGGCCGACGCCGATGCTGCCGGCGTTCGGGGTCACGGCGTAGGTCGAGAAGGCGGCGGCGGGTGCGGTGCCCGGGAAAGCGGTGCCGTCGCCGATGATCCGCTTGATCGCCTCCACGGCAGCCTTGGACCGGCCCGGCATCCATTCCAGCGGGACGTACCCGACGTAGATCGGGATCGCGCCGATGGCCCGGATGCGGCGCACCAGTTCGGCCAGGTTCTCGACCTGCGCCTGCGTACTGATTCCCACGCCGCCGCCCGACTCAAGGTCGTTGACGGACGGCTCGTTGAAGATGACGTAGTCGGAGTCAGTGGGGACGTCGGCAGCGAACCGGGCAAGGAACTCGGTAGACCCGTGGCCCCCGACGCCCTTCATGACTGCCGTCGCCCCCGGGATGCGTGCTGTGAGCGCGGCGCTGTAGGAGGTGGGGGAGTTGAAGACCCACGAGTTGCCGAGGAAGGTCACCTTCGGGGCGGTACCCGTGATGACGTACTCGCCCGCCCTGTCCTTGGCGTTCACGACCCAGTAGGCGTACGCCTTGTATCCGGCGGCAGTCGGGTGGTCGCGGTTCACCCACAGTGGGCCGACCCCTGCTCCACTGGCGAGGGCGTGCGCGGTCGGGGCCGTGATTGTGACGTCGTTCCCTGACACCGACAGGACGGTGTAGATCGCCTGCTGCGCCGTGGCCTCGGACACGATGAGGTGCTGGCCTGCGATGATCCCCGTAGCGGACGCGACCGGCAGCACGGTCGCACCTGCGGCGACGGCGGCAGTCAGGGTGGTGGGGGTGTTCGACTGGCCCGCGACCCACATGCGGCCAGCGAAGAAGTCGTCGTAGGCGTTCAGGAAGTGGAACGGGCGACCCTGCGCGATTGCGGCATTAAGCGCACCTCCGATCTCGCTTCCGGGGTCGGTGATCTCGTCGACGATCTTCGACTCGGTCGGCCGGTCATTGACGTACTGGCGGAGTTCGTTCCACCAGTCACCAAGACCCCGGATGGGGTACGGCTTGTCAGCCATCGTTCCTCCTAGCATTCCAGAATGAGTGGGATACGACAGCACCCCCGCGCGGATGATACCCGAACGGGGGTGCTACGTGTGGGTCAGACCGTGACGAACGAGCCGCCGTTGCCCTTCCCGTTCTTCATCTCTTCATGGATGATCTTCGCCCGGACCTGCATCCGGTCGTTGTAGGTCTTCGACTGGGACCCGTCCTTCGAGGTCCAGACGAAGGTGTTCTTCTTGTCCTTGCGGCATCCGCACATCAGGTGTTCTCCTTCTTCGTAGCGTCGAGTCGGTTGTTGTCAGAGGCTCTGTACGGGGCGAAACCCCCAGTGGAGGTCTTCATCACGCGGGAGATCCGGTCCCAGTCTCCATCGGTGTGCTTGACGGAGGTCTGCTTGGACCGTCGTGCATCGAGCGCCTCGCCCTTCTCCCCGGGGCGGGGGCGGTCCTCCGCGTGCCAGTACAGCCCGGCTCCCTGCCCCCGGTTCGCTGCGTACTCCTCGGGGGTGACGAACATCCCTCTGGACGGGTCCACCCTCCGGGAGAACTCCACGTGCTCGTGCCCACCGGGGCCGAACTCCTCCCGGAATCCACCGACAGCCTCGATGCCGTTCCTCGGGATGTAGAGCAT
>JAZQNT010000076.1:0-6451 GCA_045627505.1 Nocardioides sp. | reverse complement strand
AAGAAGGCCTCCGTCACCCTGAGCTACCAGGTGACGATTCCTGCCGGCGTCTCGGTCACCACGACGTACACCAACAAGGCAGCGATCCGCTCGTACACCTCACGCAGCAACATCGGCACCGTCGTCGAGCACTTCCCGAAGAGCAACATCGACACCAGCGTGTCGAGCACGCAGCAGGACGTCCCGGAAGCCTCCGACACCCAGACGGTGAAGACGGCCAACGCATCGGTGACGAAGTCGGTGACCTCCCCCGTCGAGACCGGGAACACCGCGGTCCAGGCCACCATCGGCGAGGTCACCACCTGGACCGTCGACGTGACCGTCCCGGCCCACACCACCCTCTACAACGGCGTGCTCACCGACTCCCTGCCCGCGGGGCTGGCGTTCGTGGACGGCTCGACCCCCACGGTCACCCGCTCCGCCAACGGTGGCGCCTTCGTCCCGGTCGCAGCCGGAACCGTGTCGGTGGACACCGCGTCGTCGCCGCAGAAGTTGACCGCGACGCTCGAGCCGGTGCTGGCCAACCCCTCCGCCGAGGCGATGGTCACCCGGTACGTCTTCGACACCCGGGTCACCACGGCCGCAGCCAACAAGCACGCCGTGGCGCTCAAGAACACCGCGTCGCTCGCCTCCACCTCCGCCGAGACCGGTGGCTCTGCGCTGACCGTGCGTGAGGCCAGCGCCACGGTGACCGTCGTCGAGCCCCTGCCCACGCTCGAGAAGACCAATGACATGGTGGGCAAGAGCGTCGCGGCCACCGACGTCGTCACCTACACGCTCAAGGCCGGCAACACCGCAGGTCGGTCGACCCTCCACGACGCCGTGGTGCTCGACTGCCTGCCCGCGGGGCTGGAGTTCAAGGACGGGGCGGGCGTGACCGCGGTCCCGGCCGACGGCTCCCAGGGCTGCGCCACCGGTGCCACGTTGATCACCTGGCCGGTCGACACGATCGCCCCCGGAACCACCGTCAGCACCACGTACAGGGCAACGGTCCGGGAGGCTGCCGCTGGCGCCGTGAGCCTGCTGAACACGGCGAAGCTCACGGGCAGCACGCTCGACGACAGCAGCAACACCACCCCCAGTGAGCGTCCGTACAGCGCGAGCGCCGGCTCGTCGGTGAAGATCGCCGAGGCGACGATCGCCAAGAGCACGACGACGCGCAGCCGTACCGTGGGTCAGCGCGCCGAGTACACGGTGACCGTCACCCTCCCGGCCCAGGTGAACTTCTGGGACACCTCGGTGGTGGACGCCCTCCCGGTGGGCCTGGACGCCTCGACGCTGACCACCGCGTCGGTGGTCTGCGTGGCCAAGGACGGAACCTCCTGCACCGTCGGGGATGCCGCCCTGACCCGGGACGGCCGGACCGTCGGCTGGTTCCTCGGCGACATCGCCCGCGCCACCACGGATCGCACCATCACCATCACCTACTCGGCGGTCGTGAACGGCACGGTGGCCCAGGTCAAGGCAGGTAGCGTCCTGACCAACTCGGCGCGCCTGCGCTGGAACCAGACGAACGGCACGGACCCGACGAACGTCACCCAGGTCGGCACCACCGGAGCCGGACCCGTCTCCGCGACGGTCAACGTCACCGAGCCGAAGGTCACCATCGCCAAGGGCGTCTCCACGGCGGCCACGGCCCCCGGCGAGACGTTCACCTACACCGTCACCGTGAGCAACGGCAACGGCGCCGACGTCAGTCCGGCCCACGACATCACCGTGGTGGACACCGTCCCGATGGGCGTGGTCGTCGACGCCGACTCCATCTCCGCGGGCGGAAAGCTGAGTGGTGCCACCGCCGACGGTGGCGGCACCATCACCTGGCAGGTCGTCGGTCCGCTGGCCGTGGCCGCGCAGCAGAGGCTGACCTACGAGGCCACCACCCCCCGCACCGTCATCACCGGCGGCGCCACGGGCCTGGTCAACACCGCCGACGTGACCGAGTACCACTCGCTGCCCAGCAACGACCCGGTCACCCCGGGCGGCCGCACCTACGACGGCCCGGAGGCCAAGGCCACCGTCAAGCCGGTGGTCCCGCACGTGAAGGTCGCCAAGAGCGTCGGCGATCCGGTCGCCTACGCCGGTCGCTCGACCACGTGGACCCTGACCGCCACCAACGACGGCAAGGCCGACGCGCACCACGTCGACCTCGCCGACGTGCTGCCGGAGAACTGGACCTACGACGAGCACTCCGCGACCGTCGTGGTCGCCGGTGGTGCCGCCACCCAGGTGGAGCCCACCGTCACCACCTCGGGCGACGTCCAGAAGCTCGTATGGACCGACGCGGCCACGCAGTTGGCCGCCGGCAAGACGGTGGTCGTCACCTTCACCGCGACCCCGAAGAAGACGGCCCTCCAGACGCCGGGCGTCGGGATGAGCGTCGACCACACCAACGTCGTCCAGGTGGCGGCCGAGGACGTGCGGGGCGACACCTCATCGCGCACCTCGCCCTCCGACACCGGCACGTCGTACGCCGGCCCGGACGCCCGGGCGTCGGCGCACATCGCGTCCGCCGACCTGGCGATCACCAAGAAGCACGTCGGCACCCTGGTGGCCGGCAAGAACTTCACCTGGACGGTGGACGTCGCGAACGTCGGCCCCGACACCGCCCAGGGGCCGTTCGTGGTCACCGATCTGCTGCCTGCGAACACCACCTACGTCAGTGCCACGGGTGACGGCTGGACCTTCTCCCACGCCGGCGGCACGGTGACCGGTGTCCACGCCGGCTCGCTGGCCAACGGCGCGAAGCTGCCGCAGATCACCGTGGTCGCCCTGGTGGACGCGGCGCTGAAGGCCGGCGACGAGGTGGTCAACACCGTCGACGTCACCGGCAGCACCCACGACCCGAAGGCGTCGAACAACACCGACACCCACACGGTCTCCACCCAGGCGGAGTCCGACCTGGAGATCGAGAAGGAGCTGGGAGGCGGCGCACTCGTCTCCGGCACCTCAGCCACCTGGAAGATCACCGTCACCAACCTCGGTCCCACGGTCAACCGCGGCACCACCACCGTCACCGACGTGGTCCCGGCGGGGGTCACCGGCGCTTCGGCCGTCGGTGACGGCTTCACCTGCTCCACCGTCGGGGGCGACCTGGTGTGCGAGACGCAGGACGCGATCGCCGTGGGTGCCAGCAAGACGCTGCACGTCACCGGTGTCGTGGATGCCGCTCGCCTGACCGCGGTCACCAACACCGCAAGGGTGCGGGGCCAGCACGACAAGAACCCCGACAACGACGAGGCCAGCGTCACCACCACGCCGGGCACCAGCGCCGACGTCTCGATCAGCAAGCAGCAGGTGACCACGAAGGTGGTCCCGGGCAAGCAGGTCCGCTACGAGCTCTCCGTGCACAACGCCGGTCCGTCCGTGGCCCGTGGCGTCGTCGTCACCGACCTCGTGCCGGCAGCGCTGGACCTGGTCTCGGCGAGCACCTCCGAGGGCACCTGCACCATCACCGGCCAGGAGATCGAGTGCGCCCTGGGCGCTCTCGACGTGAACGGCGACGTCACGATCACCGTCGTCGGTGAGCTCGACCCCGACTTCACCGGCACCCTCGCCAACACCGCCACGATGAGCAGCACCACCCCCGACCCGGTGCAGACCAACAACACCTCCACGGTGACCTCCACCAACGCCGACAAGGAGGTCGACCTGTCGCTCGCGAAGACGCACGTCGACGCTTCGGCCGTGGTCGCGGGTACCCGCACCTCGTTCGAGTTGGTGGTGACCAACCGGGGGCCTTCCCGCTCCACCGGTGAGGTCACCGTCGTCGACACCCTGCCGAAGGGCATGTCGTTCGTCCGCGGTTCCGGCACCGGCTGGGCCGTCACCGAGAAGGGTGGCGTGGTCACCGCGACCAGCACCGACGCGATCGCCCGCGGGGCCAAGGCCCCGACCATCACCGTGGTCGTCGACGTCGCCTCCGACGCAGGTCCGGCGACGCTCACCAACACGGGCGTGGTCTCCGGCACCGAGTTCGACCCCGAGCTGGGCAACAACGACGACTCCGTCGACGTCACGATCGTCGACGAGGCGAACGTGACGATCACCAAGACCGTCGACGGCAGCCGCAGCGTGGTCGCCGGAGCGGAGCGCGTCTTCGTGCTCACCGTCACCAACGACGGCCCTTCGGACGCCGACGCGGTCACGGTCGCCGATCTCATGCCGGCGGGCCTGAGCCTGGTCGAGGCTGCCGGAAAGGGCTGGGACTGCGAGAGCACGCCGGGCACCTGCACGCGTGCGGTGCTCGCGGCCGGTGCCACCTCGGAGATCCGCGCGGTCGCCCGGGTCGGCTCCGGGGTCCCGGACGGCACCGTGCTGACCAACGTCGCCACGGTCGCCACCACCACCGACGGTGACGACCCGTCCGACAACCGGGACGAGGCCGACATCGAGGCCGTCGCCAAGGCCGACCTGGCCGTGGTCAAGACCCACTCGGATGACCCGGTCGTCGCGGGTACCACCACCACTTTCGAGGTGAAGGTGACCAACCACGGGGCCTCCGACGCAGTCGGTCCGGTGAAGGTCACCGACGCCCTGCCGTCGGGCATGACGTTCGTCTCCGCCAGCAGCGACGGCCAGGCGTGGACCTGCGACGCGAGCGATGTCGAGAACCCGGTCTGTGAGCTGGCCGCCGGTCTGGTCGCCGGGGAGAGCGCCCCGGTGCTCACCCTCACCGTGGCGGTCGCGGCGGACCAGAAGGCCGGCGTGTACACCAACACCGTCAAGGTCTCCTCGGCCACCGAGGACCCGAAGTCGTCCAACGACTCCGACGACGCCGACGCCGAGGTGGTCCGCGAGGCCGACCTGACGATCACCAAGTCCCACGTCGGCAAGGGCTTGGTCGGCGAGGAGGTGGAGTTCACCCTCCAGGTCTCCAACGCCGGTCCCTCGACGGCCACCGGCGTGGTGGTCTCCGACGCGATGCCGAAGGGCCTGACCCTGGTCTCGGTGGCCGGTGCGGACGAGAAGTCCGACTGGACCTGTGCCGAGACGGCCGAGGGCGACGCCCGCTGTGAGTTCACCGGTGAGATGGCCGTGGGCGAGCAGGCCGAGCCGATCCTGGTCCGGGCAGTGGTGGACGCGAAGGCCTTCCCGGCGGTGACCAACGTCGCCGTGGTGGAGGGCAACGAGACCGACCCGAAGACCGACGACAACACCTCGTCCGACGAGGTGGAGGTGCCGGCCAAGGTCGACCTGTCGATCGTGAAGAAGCACAAGGGCAAGTTCAAGGTCGGCAGGACCGGCCGCTACGTCTTCGTCGTGAAGAACAACGGTCCGACCGCCGACCCCGGGCCGATCACGGTCACCGACCGGCTGCCCCAGGGCCTGACCTACGTCTCCGCCGAGGGTGCGGACGTCACCTGCTCGGCCGACGGCCGCAAGGTCACCTGCACCATCCCGGGGCTGGAGGCCGGGGAGAAGCGCAGGTTCGTCCTGACCGTCGCGATCGGCGCCAAGGCGTTCCCGTCGGTGACCAACACCGGCACCGTCACCAGCGTCTCCACCGACGTGGAGTCGGGCGACAACGCGTCCGTCGACGTCGTCAGCGTCACCGACAGCAACGTCGCGAACTCGGGTGCCGACGGTGCCACGGATGACGGAGCCGGGGCGGCGGGTGACTCCGAGGGCGGCAGCGGCAGCGGCGGCACCGGCGGCACCGGCGGCGGTGGGTTCCTGCCGGACACCGGCGGTCCGGCCCTCTGGCTGGTCCTGCTGGCGGCCCTGCTGACCGCTGCCGGGGTGGCGTTGAGGCGCCGCAGCCGCCGAGCCTGACCGGTCACGCCCCACCGGTTGTGGTCGCGAGACGAGCGTCTCGGCGACCACAACCGGTGGGGCGTGCTGGTTCTCGGCCGGTTCCGCTCAGCGGTCAGCCCAGCGCCACGGTGGCGTCCCGGACGAACTCCGGATCGTCCAGGAGGTCGCCGTAGGCGTCGCGGAGCTGGCCGACGCGGTAGCGCACCGTCTGCGGGTGCACGAAGAGCGCCTCGGCCACGGCGTCGCGTCGCCCCTGGTGCAGCAGCCACAGGCGCAGGGTCTCGGTCAGCTTCTCCCGGGCGGTCGGGGTGAGGCGCTCCATCGGTGCGAGAACCTGGGCCCGGAGGTCGCGCAGCGCTTCCGCGTCCGCCCCCACCACCAGCGCGGCCAGGTGCTTCTCGGTGTCCACCGGCTCGGGGGACTGCGCTGCCGGGAGGTCGAGGGCCCGGACCGCGCGACGGAACGAACGACGCACCTTGGTCCACGCCCGTGCCGGGCCCAGGACGGCGCCGCGGCCGGTCACGGCGCGCAGCAGCAGGGGCCGGGGCGCGTCCGGGACCAGCAGCACCACTCGGTCGCTGGCCCCTGGGTGGACGTCCAGGCGCAGGGTCTGGGGGGAGGCCACCTGGAGTGCGGCACCGACCTGCGACTCCGGCAGCAGCAGGGCGGTCAGGGTGGCTGGTGGTTCCCTCACGGC
>JAZQNT010000075.1:0-3262 GCA_045627505.1 Nocardioides sp. | reverse complement strand
ACCGGCGCCGGCGTGCACCAGGACACGTTGCCCCGGGCGGACGTGGGCGACGTCGACGTGCGCCTGCCAGGCCGCGGGCGCGACCAGGGGGACGGCAGCAGCCTCGACGAAGGAGAGCGAGGCAGGCTTGAGCGCGACGTCCGCGGCGTCGATGGCGATGGCCTCGGCGAAGGTGCCGATGCGGTGGTCGCCGGGCCGGGAGAAGACCGCATCGCCGACCCGGAAGTCGCGGACCTCGGGTCCGACGACGCTCACGGTGCCTGCGACGTCGTGGCCGAGGATGAACGGTGGCCGGTGATCGAGCAGCCGCTTCAACTCCCCGTTCCGGACCATCATGTCGATGGGGTTGACGCTTGCCGCCCGTACGTCGACCAGGACGTCGCGGGGACCGACCGACGGCGTCGGGACGTCGGCCTCGCGCAGGCCGTCGTGCCCGTAGTGGTCGACGACGAAGGCCCTCATGCTGACTCCTCAGTGGTGACGCACCAGTGCTCGGCGACAGCGACGGGACAGCCCGCCCCAGGGTCGAACTGGCCGGTGCGAACTGGCGGGTGACCGGGCGGCGACCTGGGCGGCGAGCAGCACGGTCGTGTTGTCCTCGAACCTACGCCCACATCCCGGTGGTACGACACCACCTGAGGTGGCTACGCCTCGGTGGGACGGCGTGGGACGGGCAGCTCGCTAGAGCACCACCGGGGCACGGAAGACGTCCACCAGGTCGGGGTCCTGGGCGAGCAGCAGGTCCTCGAAGCTCTCCCACCCGTGCCCGCGCACGAACTGCGCCTCGGCTTCGCTCACCGGGACCAGCCACATGACCTCGACGGTGCCCCCCTCGTCCGTGGTGTAGGTGGCGAAGGTGTCGTCGAAGTAGACGGGCAGGGCGACGTAGACGGCCGCCATCTCCGAGTGGAGCAGGTGTGTCTCGCCCGGCCCGAGCACGTCGCCCTGGCGCAGCGGACGTCCCGTGCGCAGCATCGCCGCGGTGACCTCCTGCATCGTCGACAGGACGTACTCCACCGGCAGCGACTTGGTGGCCAGGACGAGCACCTCCTGGCGCACGGCGGTCCCGTCCTCGGCGGTGAGCGGATGGCGACTCAGCCCCAGGCTCGAGTAGGCGGTGGAGCCGACGTCCGGCCCGCGGGTGTAGCGGACCACCTGGAAGGGCAGCGGTTCACCCGTCGGCGCCGCGAGCCAGCCACTGCGCACAGGTCCCAGCACCGACTCGAAGTGCTGCACCAGACCGCGTACGTCGGAGACGGCGACCTGAGTCACGGCACCTCCTCGACGTCGTTCCGGATGGGGACACCGGGGGCTGCTCCAGTCTACGGTCGCGAGCGCCGCGCCATGGGACGGAAGAGTCGACACGCCTCCAGTGAAGAGGCCCGATGTGTCGACGTCATACCCAAAGATGATGATCCTTACGCATGCCGGAACCCCGGCGCAGCGGCGCAGCCGAATCGGCGGCTCCCCGCGGCTCCCAGCGGCTCTCCCACCGGGCGTCGACGCCGTCAGAGCAGCAGTGCCGTCCCGGGGTCGCGCAGCACCCCCGCGACGTCGGTCAGGAACCGTGAACCCATCTGCCCGTCCACGTGGCGGTGGTCGAAGGAGAGGGCCAGGGTGGCCACGTCACGCACCACCAGCTCGCCGCTCGCCTCGTCCACCCACGGACGCTTCGCCACCGCCCCGAAGGCGAGGATCGCCGACTCCCCCGGATTGATGATCGGGGTCCCCGCGTCCACCCCGAAGACCCCGACGTTGGTGATCGTGAACGTGCCGCCGGAGAGGTCGGCGGGACGCGGGCGCCCTTCCCGGGCCGCCTCCACCAGCTCGCCGATCGCCCGTCCGAGGCCCAGCAGGTCGAGCTGGTCGGCGTCGCGGACGCAGGGCACCACCAGCCCGCGCGGGGTGGCCGCCGCGATCCCCAGGTTCACGTACGGCTTCAGCACCACCTCCCCGGCCTCGGCGTCGAAGGTGGAGTTGATCTCAGGGGTGCGACGCATCGCCAACAGGCAGGCCTTCGCCAGCACCAGCAGCGGGGTGACCCGCAGGCCGGCGAACTCCGTGCGCCGATTCACCTGCTCCACCAACCGCGTGGTGGCGCTGACGTCCACGGTGATCCACTCGGTGACGTGCGGGGCGCCGAACGCCGACGCCGCCATCGCCCGGGCCATCGCCCTGCCCACGCCGGTGAGCGGACGGCGGGTCTCACCGCCCGCCGGCGCCACGCCAGCCGGGACTGCCGGGACTGCCGGAGTTGCCGGGGCGCCGTCGGGACGGCCCGACGCCCGCAGCACGTCGTCCCGGGTGACCGTTCCCTCCGGCCCGCTGGGGTGAACCTCGATCAGGTCGACGTCGCGCTCCCGGGCCAGCCCGCGGACCGACGGCTTCGCCCGAGCACGGGGACGGGGACGAGTCCCGGCACCGCCCCGCTCCTCAGGCACCCCGCCGGGCCCCGCCCCGGCCTGCACCGCCGTGCTCGCCCCGACGGGCGCCACCGGCACGGGCTGCTCGTCCGCCCCGTCCACGTCCTGGCTCTGCGCACCCCCGGGCGCGAACGCCCCCTGCACCTGCATCTGGGTCGCGGCCCCGGCCACCGTGGAGGGGCTGGCTGCGGCCCGACGGCGGCGGCGCACCGCGCCCCTGTCGGCCTTGGTCCGGCCCACCAGGCTCTCCCCGGCAGCGCCTCCGCTGGCCCCGGGGTTGGAGAGGTCGATCTCGGTCGGTGATGGGTCCTCCGGCGCTGGGTGCTCCGGTGATGGGTCCTCCGGCGCTGAGTCCTCCGGCGCGGTCGGGGCGCCGACGCTCCCGGGCTCCGGAGAGGCGGCCGCGCCGCCGACCGACACGATCGGCCGGCCGACCGAGACCGTCTCGCCCACCTCGGCGAGCAGCGCCGTCACCGTCCCGGCGAACGGGGAGGGCAGCTCGACCACCGACTTCGCCGTCTCGATCTCGACCAGGACCTGGTTGACCGCCACCACGTCCCCGACCACCACGTGCCAGGCGACGATCTCGGCCTCGGTCAGCCCCTCGCCCACGTCCGGCAGCAGGAAGTCACTCATCGCCACCACCCCCGCATCGCAAGGCACCATCGAGCCACCGCACCGCGCTCACCAGGCCAGGCTCCGGTCGACCGCGTCCAGCACCCGGTCGAGGTCGGGCAGGAACTCCTCCAAATATGTTTTTTGAAATTTGCGCAATAACTTAACATTTTGATAAATGTTAGTTGGTTATTTGTTTCCTCAAAAGAAGCTTTAAGTTCACT
>JAZQNT010000074.1:0-16587 GCA_045627505.1 Nocardioides sp. | reverse complement strand
CTGTCCTGACCACGCCGTCGGTGGTCGCCTACTGGGGCCAGCGCACGCTCAACGACACCAGAGGTACGTGGAGACGGTCGAGCCACTCGCCTCCAAGTCGGATCGTAGCCATGTCGTTCTGTGAGCCAAGGAGTTGTCCCTCTCTATTGTCTTCCTAAGACCGCTTGGCCTCCGACTTCGGCTGTCCTGACCACGCCGTCGGTGGTCGCCTACTGGGGCCAGCGCACGCTCAACGACACCAGAGGTACGTGGAGACGGTCGAGCCACTCGCCTCCGAGCCCGCGGTGCAGGACGTGATCGCCACGGAGGTGACCGACGTGCTGGAGCGCCAGGTCGGCATCGAGGCGACGCTCAACGACGTGTTCTCCGACGTGGTCACCGCCCGACCAGAGCTGGAGCGCCTGATCCGCCCGCTGCAGGCGTCCGGACACCGCGGCATACGCCACCAGGACCACGGCGAGTCGGCAACGTCAGACCTCCGAGCCCGGCCGGGGCATCGCTGCTGCGGGTCCGAGCCCTGCTCACCAGCCGAGGATCTGCGCCTTCTGCTGCTCGAGCTCGGCTGCGCTCAGGACACCTTGGTCACGCAACGCGGCCAGTTCCTTGGGAGCTGGGCCAGCCTGACGTCCATGCCCCCCGGCTGCCCACCCGGCGCCGGTGGTGGCGGTGGAGGGGGCGGCGGCGCGTCGTAGGCCCCGGCTGGGTAGTCCTGCTGTGCGGCCTGCTGTTCCTGGGCGGCCCAGCGACTCGACTGACGTCGCGACACCCGGTTGGACACGGCGGTCGCCGTCCCTGCGACGACGGCCGTGCGGGCAACCCCGCGCAACAATCCCGGCTCCCGGGGAGGCAGCAGATCCCTGGTTCAGCTGCTCGCCTCCGTGGGGTCGGCCGCGTCCACGGCGGCGAGCAGCGCCTGTACCGGGATCCGACCGCTGGCCACCATCTGGGCGCCGTTGCGGCGCAGGGCGACGGCGAGGGGTGCGGCCCAGAGGTTCTCGTAGAGCAGCACCGACGCAATGTGGCCGGCCTCCAGCACCCCACCGGCCTGGGCGATGTCCTCCTCGTCCAACAGGCCCGACCCGGCGCCCTCGAAGACCGTCAGGTCCAGCTGCCCGTCCCCGTCGACGTCCTCGAGCTCCAGGGCACGCACGGTGCCGTCGGTGTCCTTCAGGACGAACGCCAGGTCAAGGATGCGCACGATGCCCCGGTCCACCAGGTCCAGGAGCAGGGGCAGGGCGTCCCCCGACAGCTTCCTGCCGGGGAACTCGATCACCAGGAAGTCGACCGGCCCCATCAGGTCGAACTCGCCGACGTCCTGCTGCGGGTCGCTCATGCTTCCTCCTCGGCTGGTCGGACATCCTGAGGCGACGTGCGGGCGCTCACCGCGACCGACCGTCCGTGCTCCGGGCGATGCTCACGGTGTCTTGACCTCCGAGCCGTGCACGATGATGGCCCAGATCACCAGCACGTCGACGGCGATCATGAGCGTGGACCAGATCGGGTAGGCCGGGAGAAAGGCCACGTTCACGATCGCAGAGAGCATCGCCACCAGCACCGCGACGACCCGGGCCCACATCTGCCCCGCCAGCAGGCAGCAGCCCACCAGGACGGCGATCGCTCCAGCGATCACGTGTGTCCATCCCCAGCCGGTGTAGTCGACGTTGACCACGAGCCCGCTGGACCCCACGAGCAGCACCTCCTCGCGGAACACGGCCACCAAGCCCTGGATCACGTGGAAGATGCCGACCAGGATCAGCATCATGCCGGCGAACACGACCCAGCCCACCCATCCGGTCTGACCCCGCGTGTCCGCGTAGGACCGTCGTCCCCCAGCCCCCTCGTACGCTGCGCCCTGCTGCATGCCTGACATCTCGACCTCCCGGATTGGTCTGTCCACCGTGACCGGACGGGCGCGTCCCGGCGTCACCCCCGGAGGGTGAATCCGCGTCCGGGTGACGATGCCGGCGGCGCTGCCCCGGAGCCTGCCCGGGAGGACCACCCCGCCGGGGTGGGGTCCGGAGGTGGCGCCGCACCGACGATGGCGTGACCACACCGACGGGAGGAGAGATGACTGACCTTGGCTTCCGGCCCGAACCCCACCGGTCCACGGACCTGCTGGGACTGGTGGCGGGTGGCGAGGGCGCGATCACCGGCACCGTGGTCTGCGCCGCGGTGATCGCGTTCGGCGTCGACCAGGCCGACTCCACGGCCCAGCTGATGCTCGCCATCCTCGCCACGGTGGGCGTCTACTGGCTGGCCCACCTGCACGCAGTCACGATCGGCAACGCCCTGCGGCACGGACACCACCCGGTGAAAGACTTCGGGCATGCCCTGGGCGAGACCGCGCCGGTCGCCCTGGTCTCGGTGATCCCGCTCGCGGTGCTGCTCCTCACCCGCATCCTGGGCGCGAGCCTCGCCGCCTCCACCTGGACGGCGCTCGGCACGACCATCGCGCTGCTGGCCACGTACAGCTACCGGGCGGGCGTCCGGGTCGGTCTGGGCCCGTGGGGACGTCTGGGCAGCGCCACGGCAGGCGCGGGGATAGGCGTCCTGGTCGCCCTGCTGAAGATCGGCCTGCACTGATCGCCTCCACTGAGCCGCCACTGACGCCGCCACTGACGCCGCAGCCGTGTCCCGCTGCTCGCCCGTGCAGCCCGCGCAGCCCGGGCGGCAGCCGGAGCGAGGGCGCACCGTCACGCAGCCGGTCAGGAGCTCAGTCAGGAACTCGGTCAGGAACTCAGGGGCACGAACGGCCGGGGCTCCTCGTGACCGTCGCGGATCACCAGGCACGAGGACTCCGGCACCTCTCGCCACGCCCCACGCAGGTCGCCCAGCGGCTCGGAGACCACCACCCGGGTGTCCTCGGAGAGCAGGTGCAGCACCGGGTTCTCGGGGTACTGCGCGCGCAGGGTGGCGATGTCCTCGCTGTGGAACAGGGAGCGCGAATTCCCCTCGCTCGAGTACCGGAAGGCCCAGGTGCTGGTGCCGTCCGTGGTGGCCACCGTCATCTGCACCGGGTTCTCCACCCCGTGGCTCCGGCCCGTCCGCTCGACGAGGTCGACCGCTCGCGCCATCGCCTGCGGCGGGTCGTCCTCGAGCCCGAAGGTCAGCGCGAGGTAGAAGAAGAGCTCCGAGTCCGTGGACCCCTCGATGTCCGGGTACAGCCCGGGCTCGATGGCCATCGCCAGGTCACGCTTGTACTCCCGCACGCCGGCGAAGGACCCGTTGTGCATCCACAGCCAGTTGTCGTGCCGGAACGGGTGACAGTTGGTCTGCTGCACCGCGCTGCCGGTCGAGGCCCGGATGTGCGCGAAGATGCGACCGGCCCGGGTGTGGGCCGCCAGCTCGCGCAGGTTCAAGTCGTTCCAGGCGGGTTCCGTGCTGCGGAAGAGACCCGGGTCCCGACCGGTGCCGTACCAGCCCACGCCGAATCCGTCGCCGTTCACCAGCTCGGCGCCCAGACGTGAGTGCCGGCTCTGCACGACCAAGGAGTTCTGCGGACGGAACAGCAGGTCCTCCAGCAGCACCGGCGAACCGGAGTACGCAAGCCATCGACACATCTCACACCATCTCCGTTCAGGACTCGACGCCCGAGAACCGCTGGAGGAACAAGGCCTCGGACAGCGCCACCGCAGCGTTCTCGCCCGGGTCGACGCTCTCGTTGGGGGCGTGGATCAGGCACTGCGGCTCCTCCACCCCCCTCAGGATGATCTCGGCGTCCGGGTAGGTCTCCTGTAGCACGTTGCACAGACGGCGCGGCCCAACGAGGAGGCGGACGCCGGTAGGTCAGCTGCGTTCATGGGGTTCCCCCGTCACCGGTGCTCCGCGCATCCCTGGCCTCTCGCACTCCCCTGCTCCCGTGCCGTTTCCGTGGCCGTGCCCCGCTGTTGAGCCGAACGTAGGCGGCCGCGCAGTGCCGTTGATCACCCCGCTCGGGTGAACCGCCCGACTCGCACGGGTGGCGCTCCAGGCACACGCCCCGACAATCAGGGCGAACCCCGGGACCCGTCGACGGCGGGGCCCGGGCGCTCGTCCTCGGCAGGGCCAGGCGTCGCGGAGGTGGGCAGCGTGTGCAGCAGCGCCGCCGCGGACGCGGCCGCGTCCTCGAGCGTGCCCCGGGGCTGGCGGTGCCTGCCCGCCAGCACGGCCATCAGGACGCCCAAAGCGCTGAAGCTCGCCATCATCCATCCGGCCGCCCCCAGCCCGGCGGCGAGTGCCTCACCCGGGGGCTCGCCGGCGTCGGTCCGGTTGCCGATCACCGTGCCGTAGACGGTCGCGGCCAGGGCCGTGGCCACCGCCGCCCCCACGTACCGGGCCATGTTCGAGACCCCCGAGGCACCGCCGACCTGGTTCTCGGGCACGGCGGCCGTCGCGGCGGACGAGGCCGGTCCGTTGGACAGGCCCATGCCGACCGCGATCGCGACGAGTGGGAGCAGGAACGCGAGGTACTGCCAGGTGTCGTTGACCAGACCCACCACGACGAACCCCCCGGCGGTCAGCAGGAAGCCGAGCGCGATCGTCTCCCGGCCCCCGACCTTGGCTGCGATCCGCGGGACCAGTGGCGCGACCACCACCAGACCCACGGTCGCCGGCAGGGTGGCGAGACCTGCCTGGAGCGGGCTGAAGCCCAGGCTCGCGGGATCCTGGAAGTACAGGCTCAGCAGGTACATCAGGCCGTTGATGGTCCCCGAACCGATCAGGATCGCGACGGTCGCGCCCACCAGCACCCGGTTGCGCAGCAGCCCCAGGTCCAGCAGGGGCACCGCGACGCGCTTCTCCACCGCCACGAAGGCAGCGCCGGCGGCCACCGCCACCGCGAAGCACCCGAGCGTCCGCGCCGAGAACCAGCCCCAGTCACTGCTCTCACTGACCCCGAGCACGAACGGGGTGAGGGTCAGGGCGATCAGCAGGCTACCGAGGTAGTCGATGGACCGCGCCCGTTCCGGATCCCGCGATTCACCCACCGTCGCCGCCGTGAGCACCATGCAGAGCGCCGCGACGCCGGCGTCGATCCAGAACAGGCCCTGCCACCCCGCGACGTCGACCAGCACTCCGCCGAGCAACGGCCCCGCGGCCGCCCCCACCGCGGCCGCCGCACCCCACAGCGAGACCGACTTGAGTTGGGCGTCCCCCTCGAAGGCCACCGAGAGCAGGCTCAGACCGGAGGCGAGGATCGTGGCACCGGAGGCTCCCTGGATCAGACGTCCAGCGATCACCATGCCGCCGGAGTTGGCCAGGGCGATCAGCACGCACGAGAGGACGAAGAGCGCGAGCCCCAGCTGGAAGATCCTGCGTCGACCGAAGACATCGCCCAGCGAACCGGCGGTCACGATCACCGCGGCCCCGACCAGGGAGTATCCGGTGACCGCCCACTGCAGGGTGGAGACCGAGGTCCCGGTGTCCGCGGAGATCGCCGGCAGCAGGATGCTCACTGCTGAGGTGTTCGCGTTCACCACCAGCGTCGAGATGCAGGTGGCGAGCAGCACTCCGCTGGCTGCGGATGGCCCGGCACCCGGTGCCGTCCCCCCGTTGTCGCTCATGTCGTCCTCCCGTCCCGTCAGGGATGGCGGGTCCGCACCCGACCGTAGGGCCGCGCAAGCCCGTCGTCCTCACCCGTGACGGACGAGGGTGCACCCGTGGAAGGCCGAGGGTTGACTCGCCCGAACGTGGGTACTGAGGGGGGCATGACCCCGAAGAAGAAGAAAGTACTGCCCTACACCGTTCCCGGGCTGGACGAGGCGGATGCGAAGCGACTCATCGAGATCCTGCAAGAGCGCCTTCACGCCTTCAACGACCTCCACCTGACCCTCAAGCACGTGCACTGGAACGTGGTGGGTCCCCACTTCATCGCCGTGCACGAGATGATCGACCCGCAGGTGCTCCAGGTGCGGGCGATGGCCGACGCGGCGGCAGAGCGCATCGCCGCGCTCGGTGGGACGCCGGTGGGTACGCCCGGTGCACTCGTCGCGGCACGGCAGTGGGACGACTACCCGGTGGGCCGCGCCAGCACCCAGGCACATCTGGCCGCCCTGGACGGTGTGTACGAAGGGGTGATCTCCTCCCAGCGCACGGCGGTGGAGGAGACGGACGCCCTGGACCCGATCACCCAGGACATGCTGATCAGCCAGGGCTCGGAGCTCGAGCAGTTCCACTGGTTCGTCCGGGCGCACCTCGAGGACCAGGGCGGCGCCCTGGATCACCCGAAGGACTGACCCGGGTGGACTCCGTCTGGACCAGCCCGGTGAGCGGTGCCGCGGATCCGCTGCCCGAGGCCTGCGACGACGTCGTGGTGGGCGCCGGGATCGCCGGGCTGGTCACAGCCCTGGAACTTGCCCGGGCGGGACGTGACGTCTGCGTGCTCGAGTCGCGGTTCGTCGGCGGCGGGACCACGGGGCGCACCACCGGCAAGGTCTCCCTTCTGCAGGGCACCCGTCTCTCCACCCTTGACTCGAGGCACTCCCGGGAGGTTGCGGCGCAGTACCTGGCCTTCAACCAGACCGGGGCGGAGTGGCTGCACAGGTTCTGCGCCGCGGAGGGCGTCCTGCTCGAGGAACGGCCCGCCGCCACCTGGGCTCCCACCCCGGAGAGCACCGAACAGGTGCGCAAGGAGTGGGAGGTGGCCCGGGCGCTCGGCCTGCCGGTGGAGTGGACCACCGACGAGCTGGCGCCGGTGCCATCGTGGGGAGCGGTGGTGCTTCCCGGACAGGCGCAGCTCGACCCCGGCTCCCTGCTCACCGCGCTGGTCTCCGCCCTGCGACGCTCGGGGGGCCGGCTGGTGGAGGGCACCCGGGTGCGCGGGGCCGTGGCGACGCCGCCCCACGGTGCGAGCGTGCGCCTGGCCGACGGCCGCACCGTCCAGGCGCGCAACGTGGTGGTCACCACCGGCGCCCCCGTGGTCGACCGCGGCTTCTACTTCTCCAGGTTGCAGGCGCAGCGCTCCTACCTGCTGGCCCTGCGGGTGCCGGACCCACCGCAGGTGATGATGCTGTCCGGCGGTCAGCCCAGTCGTTCCCTGCGGGACGCGCACGACGACCAGGGCAGGCCCGTGCTGCTGGTCGGTGGCGCCGGGCACGTGACGGGGCGCGCAGCCAGCGAGGCGGCACAGGTGGACTCGCTGCGCGCCTGGGCCCAGGAGCACTTCGGGACGGCCGAGGAGGTTGCGGCCTGGTCCGCCCAGGACCAGGAGTCGGTGACCGGGTTGCCGGTCGTCGGCCGGATGCCCGGCAGCCGCAGCCCGGTGCTGGTGGCGACCGGGTTCGCGAAGTGGGGCCTGACCAACGGCCCGGCGGCCGCGCTCTCCCTCGTCGAGGACGTGCTCGACGCCGAGTCGCGACCGCACCACCACGTCGACGTGTCCGGCGACTGGCACGACCTGTCGCTGCTGGCCACCACCCGCTCGTGGTTCACCCACAACGCGAGCACCGGCGTCCAGGTCGCCCAGGACGCGGTCCACGTCGCGCTCGACGCCGCCCGCCGCCACGTGCCGGGGCTGGGGCGGGTGCCCGGTCTGGGCGGGCACGAGGACGGCCAGCACTGTGGCCCGTGCCCCCACATGGGTGGACTGCTGAAGTGGAACGACCTGGAGCAGACCTGGGACTGCCCGTTGCACGGGTCCCGGTTCGCCCCTGACGGCGAGGTGTTGGACGGACCCGCGGCCCGTCCCGCCTCGGTGCCGGACTCCGGTGAGTGAATCAGTCCAATTGAGTGCGGCCGGCTGACTTCGGCCGGCTGACTTCGGCCGGCTCAGTTCGGCAACTGGGGCTCAGGCAGGCTGTGCCGGGCACCCACTCCGTTCGCCCCTCGGCAACCAGCAGGTGGTGGGCGCCGACTGACGAGAAGGAGCCCGATGCGAGCACGTCGCACGTTCGGGGCCACCACCCTGAGCCTGGCCCTGGCCGGACCGGTGTTGGCGGTCTTCGCGCCGGCGTCACCGGTCCACGCCGCTCCCACAACTACGCCCACGTCCACGCCCACACCCACCGCACCGGTGTCCGGCTCCCCCAACACCCCCACCACCCCGACCGCTTCCCCCACGGGCGCTGGTCCCGGCGAGAAGAGCAAGGCCGAGGTCCAGCTCACCCGCAGGGCGACGAAGGTGGTCCTGGGGCGCTCGGTGCAGGGGCGCAGCATCGTCGCCCATCGCAAGGGCACGCCCGGAGCGAAGCACCGCGTCGTCCTGCTCGGCCAGATCCACGGCAACGAGCGGGCCGGCGTCACCACCGCGAAGAAGGCACGTCACCTGCGGGTGCGCAGCGACACGGAGCTGTGGGTCGTCCCGACGATGAATCCGGACGGGCACGCGGCCCGCACCCGCACCAACGCCCGAGGCGTCGACCTCAACCGCAACTGGCCGATGAACTGGCGCCGCACCGCGCGTGGGGTCACCTGGTCGGGCCCGCGGGCCACGTCCGAGCCCGAGACCCGGGTGATGCTGAAGTTCCTGAAGAAGGTGAAGCCCACCTACGTGGTCTCCCTGCACCAACCGTTCGGCGAGGTCGGGTTCACCGACGACAAGCCGAAGGCCTTCCAGCGTCGGCTGGCCCGCGACCTGCGGCTCCCGTTGGCCGACTGAGTTGGCCCCATGTCGATATGCGTAAGTTTGAACCATGCCCGGGCGAAGGCATCAGCCAACTGGTCCGGATTCTCGAGGAATCGCCGCGCTATCGCTTCGTAGGCCGGATCCGCCTGCAACGCGAGGTCCGTGGTGAGCATGGTGGGAACATGGGTCTTGGAAGGGTCATGGGCGTCCGGTACGGTGCCGGCACCGCCGCCATCCTTGGGGATCCACTGCCATAGCCCGGCGGGGCTGAGTGCTACTTCCCATTCATAGGCAAATAATGTCTCCAGGAAGCTGTTGTCCCATGTGATGGGGGTGGCTGTCCAGATCCCTTCAAGCCCGCTGCTGATGGTATCGGCGCCCTTGCCGGTTCCAAAGTGGTTGGCCCAGCCCAGGCCATGCTGCTCGAGCGGTGCGGCATCGGGTTGCTTTCCGAGATAGATGGCAGGATCGGCCACGCCGTGGCTCTTGCCGAAGGTGTGCCCGCCCGCGTTCAGGGCGACGGTCTCCTCGTCGTTCAACCCCATGCGGGCATACGTTTGACGGATGTCGCGGGCTGAGGCTTTAGGGTCGGGCACCGTGGCAGGGCCCTGCGGATCGACGTAGATCAGTCCCATCTCGCTGGCAGCCAGGGGCTCGTCCAGATCCCGGATGCCACTGTGCCGCTCGTCGGTGAGCCACCGTGACTCCGGACCCCAGTAGGTCTCGTCGGCAGACCATGCATCCTCACGGCCCCCGCCAAACCCGAACGTCTTGAAACCCATCGTCTCCAGTGCACGATTCCCTGCGAAAATCATCAGGTCGGCCCAGGAGATCTTGTTGCCGTATTTCTTCTTGACCGGCCACAGGAGGCGCCGCGCCTTGTCTAGGTTGCGGTTATCCGGCCAGCCGTTCAAGGGGGCGAAACGCTGCATCCCGGCACCGGCGCCTCCCCGTCCGTCGCCAACACGGTAGGTGCCGGCGCTGTGCCAGGCCATCCGCAGCACAAGCGGTCCATAGTGCCCAAAGTCGGCGGGCCACCAGTCCTGCGACGTCGTCAGCACCTCGTCCACATCGCGTGCCAGATCGTCGAGGTTCAGGGAGAGGAATTCCGTGGCATAGTCGAAGTCCTTGTCCAACGGATTGGCGGCACGGCTGGGTCGAGCCAGAGACGTCAAATCAAGCGTCCGGGTTGAGCCGTCCTGCGGATTTCCGCTTTCCGCCACCGGCAGTCCCCGGCGTGTGGCCGGCCGTCGAGCTTTCACGGTCTGATCGTAGGTTCGGTGGACGTAGGCGTCCGGGTTCCCCGACATGGCTGCTCCTTTTGGCAGGTGTTCCGCCGGGCCATGCGGCCCGGCGGAACACCTGTGTCACTTACTTGGTGGCGACGTAGGCGGTTACCTCGGCCGACACGCGGATTTCCGCGAGGGTGGGGGCTTCCCACTTCTGCAGATCGTTGTTAGCAGTCATATTCTGGTTTCCTTTCTCCTTATTGATGGGCAGGAATCAAAGGGGCCGGGCGGTTCCGCTGTTCCGTTTGCGGCCATGGTTTCGTCATTGGTCTCCCACTGGACACGGTAGCCCCGCTCAAGGCTGAGAACGAGGGGCAACCGCCCGATCCCGGGACCACGCCGTTCAGTGGACTGAACAGACCACTTATTTCGAATCCGCATCACACCAAGACGCATGGCCCTGCGGGGTTTTCAGAGCTGGTGCACTTCACAGTTGCAGTACATGTTTCGGCACGTGTAGCACGCGGGCATCATCTTGCAGCGCGGACACGGGGTGCAATTGACCGGTTCCAGGTGCCGGTCCGCGTCCTCCGCCGTGTAGGCCTCGCCGCACTGGTAGCACGGCGGACGCTTGCTGTCGTTTCTCCGGCCGCTGACATCGGTGTCCGGCATCAGAACCACGCCCCGTCCGCATCGACGCAGCGTATCTCCAGATGTCCCATGACTAATCCTTCAATCTGGTGGGGGACAGGGACAGCGAAGTTCGCGCCGGCCTTTCCTGCGTGGCTGTGGCAGCGCGCTTGGCGCGGCTCACCTTCGCGCGGGGAATCAACGGTCCGTTGTGCGGCCGCAGCGGGTCGTTGGCTGCCTCCACTGCCGCCTCGACAATTCCGTGATCGGGAGACAAATGGCAGACGGGGTCAGTCCGGGCAGCGTCACCGGTGAGCGCAAAGGCCTGGCAGCGGCAGCCGCCGAAGTCGATTTCCTTCCGGTCACAGCTTCGGCACGGATCCGGCATCCAATCGGTCCCGCGGTACTGCTGAAAGAGCGGTGCCTCATTCCAGATCCATTGGAGTGAGTGCTCGCGCACCGTGGCAGGGGGAAGGCCGAGGCCGCGGGCCACCTCATGGGCTGCCGGGCATGGCAGCGCCTCGCCGTTGGGCACAACGGTGAATTGCCGGCTGGCCCAGCCGTCCATGCAGGGCTTGGGATACATGCTGTAGTAGTCGGGCATGACGTAAATGATCTCCATTCGATCCCCGATCCCCTCCCGGGCTGCCCGCACCACCGCCTCCGCACCCTCCAACTGGTTCCTGGTGGGCAGCAGCTCGGCCTGGTTGGGTCCTGCCCAGCCGGCATACTGCGTGTTCGCCAGTTCCACCCGGTCGGCTTGCATCGCCTCCGCCATATCGAGGATGCCCCCGATCCTGTCGATGTTCTGCCGGTGCAACACAACGTTCAGGGTGAGCGGCCAGCCCAGTGACTTGATGAGCCCTGCGGCTACCTGCTTGCGTTCGAACGAGGTAGTCACTGCTATCTGATCGGACAGGGCTTGGTCATCGGCTTGGATGCTGAGCTGCACGTGGTCGAGGCCCGCCTTGCGGAGTTGCTCGGCACGAAGCGTGGACAGCCCGAGCCCACTGGTAATCAGGTTTGTGTACAGGCCCAGCTGGTTGGCATGCTGCACCAGATCGACGATGTCGCGGCGCTGCAGCGGTTCACCGCCCGAAAGATGCAGCTGGAGCACGCCCAGGCCGGCGGCCTCGGTGAATACTCTTTTCCACTCCTCGGTACTCAGCTCGTCACGATAATCATCGAGCTGAAGGGGGTTGGAGCAGTAGGAACACTGCAGCGGGCAGGAATACGTGAGTTCTGCGAGCAGTCCGTAAGGGTTATCCATGGTCTACCTCCATGCCGTGCTTGGTGACGAGGTCGGCCACGAAGCGTTGAACGTCGCCTTCAGCGACTTGGTCGAACTGGCCGCGCAATTCGACGGCGATTTCCGCGATAGTCCGTTTGGCGTCGCACAACTCGACGATGGCGGCTCCGGTGGCGTTGATGACCCAAATCAATTCCGGTGACAATAACGCGTGTTCCCCGCGTGCGGCATTGAAAACCATCCGTACGTGCGGCGCCAACCGCGGCCGGGCATTCAGGTCAGCGATTTCCATAGGCCTGTTCCATTGCGTCCAGCATGCTCCAGAGCACATCGCATTTGAAGGACAGCGCCGCCACCGCCGCTGCCTGCGTTTCCGGTGTGGTGCAGTGCTTCCTGACGATCTCAAGACCGTGTTGTGAATCGCGGGGGGCCTGGGTAAGGCGGGACCGGAAGTAGGCCAGGCCCTCCGGCGCTATCCAGGTGTAGTCGCGTTCGAATGCCGCGATCCGCTCGGCCATCAGATCGGGTGCGAACAACTCGGTGAGGGAGGATGCCACCGCCTCCACCCAGGGCCGGGTGCGGGTGAAGGTGACGTAGGCATCCACGGCAAACCGCACGCCCGGGAGCAGATGCCGCGAATCCTCCACTTCGTCGCGGGTCAGGCCGACTGCCTCACTCAAACGAAGCCATGACTCGATTCCCCCGGTTCCTTCAGTGACGCCGTCGTGGTCGATGATCCGCTGGACCCAGCGGCGCCGGACATCACTGTCCGGGCAGCTGCTGAGGATCGCCCCGTCCTTCCGGGGAATGTTGACCTGGTAATAGAAGCGGTTGGCCACCCACCCCCGGATCTCCTCACGGCTGGACTGGCCATCGTTCATCCGACGGTGGAACGGATGCTCGCTGTGGTACTGCTTGGCGTGTGAGCGGAGCGTTTCCTCGAGTTCATCGGGGGTGAGTACTGCCGTCATCATTGCTCCTTAGATTTCCAGTTCCAAGCCGTCTACGGCGACCTCGAGGCCACGCCTGTCCAGGGACAGGCGTTCGGGGGAGTCGTCGATCAAGATGGGATTGGTGTTGTTGATGTGGATGTAGATCTTGCGGTCGACGGGCAGGGGTGCAAGCAGCTCGAGACTGCCGTCCGGTCCGTCTATGGGCATGTGTCCCATGTCGCGCGACGTCTTGCTGGCAAGGCCGAGGCCGGGCATCTCATCATCGCGCCAGCAGGTGCCGTCAACCAGCAGTGCGGAGGAGCCCGCCAGCTCCTCAAGGACGTCCGGTGTAATCTGCTGCACGCCGGGGAGATAGACCAGGCTTCGCTGACTGGCGGTATCGGTGATGCGGTAGCCCACCACCCGGCCTTTCTCCGCGGCCCCGGGGAACCGCATCCGTTTGGTCGTGGGGACATCGAAGGCGCGGTAGGACAGTCCTTCGCCCAGCATCATCTCGGTGCCGGGCATCACCGGCCGCCAGGTGACGGGACAGTAACCTTCGAGCGTCCGCAGTATCCCGGTGCCGGTCGTGAGAGTCTCATACACCGACTCGGTTGCGTGTATCTCGAGCCCGCGGCCTTCCCGCATCAGGAGCAGTCCGAGTGTGTGGTCAAGCTCGGCGTCGGTGAGCAGGACGGACTGCATCCGGGTCACACTGCCGTCTGCGGGGTGCAGGGCCCCGAAGGCTTCTATTTGGAACTGGATATCGGGCGAGGCGTTAATCAGGAACCATTGTTGCCGGCCGGCGCTTACCGCAATGGACGATTGGCTGCGCGGGACGCAGGGCCGTGAGCCGTCTCGTACTGCCCGGCATCGGGGACAGGCGCAGTTCCATTGCGGGAATCCTCCGCCGGCGGCTGATCCGAGTACTCGTGCCCACATCGTTGATGGCATCCTTTTCGCTGGTGGCAGGCGGGCCGCCGGGCCGTGTCGCCCGGCGGCCCGCCTGATGTGCATTACTTCGTGGCGACGTAGGCGGTGACCTCGGCCGACACTCGGATTTCCGCGAGGGTGGGCGCTTCCCACTTCTGCAGATCGTTATTAGCGGTCATGTTTGTTATTCCTTTCTGTTTCTTGACGGGCGGGGATCAGTTCATGATGGGTGGGGATCAGTCGGGCAGGGCGAACGCGATCAACGCGCTGCCGTGGCCGGCGCCGAGCATTCCGGGGATGATGCCTTCAAGCCATCCACCCCAACCGACGGGGACAACGACGTACTGCTTGCCGTCGACTTTGTAGGTCGAGGAGCTGCCGTGGTGGCCGCTGCCGCACTGGAATTCCCACAACTTCTCACCGGTCCGGGCATCCAGGGCGACGAACTCACCGGTCGGGGTGCCTGCGAAGACCAGGTCCCCTGCGGTGGCCAGAACCGAGGCGGCCATGGGGTAGTCGATGCGCCAGCGCCACTTTTCCTCGCCGTGGGTGTCGAACGCGCTGACCGAACCGGCCATGTCGTCGATGTCCACGGCCACGCCGGCACCCCAGTACGGCATGCTTTCCTTGAACTCCCGGCGACGCCGGGTTGCGGTGGCACCCACGTCGGCGACCGGCACGTAGAACATCTCGGTCTTCGGGCTGTATGCCGCGTGGGTCCATTCCTTCGCGCCTGCCGGGCCGGGGTAGAAGTGAACGGGAACACCCTCTTTGTCCGGGTACTTCCGGGGTGTGACCTTTCCGTCCGGGGTAATGACACCCCAGTCGATGCGGTCCACGAAGGGGGTGACGTTCTGCAGTTCACCGTTGGTACGGTCCAGGACGAAGAAGTAACCGTTCTTGTCGAAATGCCCGAGCAGCTTCTTGCCGTCGCGCTCGAACAGGGTCATTTCCATCGTGGAGTCGTAATCCCACAGATCGTGCGGAGTGAACTGGTAGTGCCACTTGATCTGACCTGAGTCGACGTCCAGTGCAACGACGCTGTCGGTGTAAAGGTTGTCTCCCTCGCGGACTTCGCCGTCGAAATCGGGAGCAGGGTTTCCAGTGCCCGCGTAGTACAGGTTCGTCTCCGGGTCATACGTTCCGGTGACCCAGTGGTTTGCCCCGCCGCGCTGCCAGGCCTCACCGTCAGCGGGCCAGGTTTCCGAACCCGGCTCGCCGGGCTTGGGCACGGTGTAGGTGCGCCAGCGCTGCTCGCCGGTTTCCAGATCCCACGCATCGATATGGCCGCGCACGCCAAACTCGCCGCCGGCGCTTCCGGTGATGAGCAGGTCCTTAATGACCGTCGGAGCCAGCGATGCGCTTTCACCGGCACGCACGTCACCAATGGTCTTCTGCCACACCTTCTGGCCGTTGGCAGCATCCAATGCCACCAGCTGGGCGTTCGGGGTCACGAAGTACACTTTTCCGTTTGCCACTGCGCAACCCCGGTTGACGTTGCCGCAGCACAGCGAAACGTCATAGGGCACCGCATGCTTGTAGCGCCAGAGTTCCTTGCCCGTCACCGCATCCAAACACCAGAACCAGCCGTCCCATCCGGTGACGTACATGACGCCGTCCACGATCAGCGGGCAGGTCTCGAAAGCGTAGGTCGAGGCGCCGGCAATCTGTCCCGACTGCCCGGCCTGGAAGATCCACGCCGGGGTGAGCTGCTTTACGGTCTCCGTGTTGATCTGGTCCAGCAGGCTGTACCGCTGCCCGTCATAGGCGCCGTAGTAAGTGATCCAGTTATGCGACTCCGCACGTGATCTCAGCAAACGCTCGTAGTCAATGTTGTCCGTAACCGCCGGTGCAACACCGGGTACGGCGCTGAGGGCACCGTGGCTGATTGCCTCACCGGCGTCCAAATACTCAATAGTCATTGGTTCAGTTCCTTCCTATGGTCGGGGCTGGTCGGGACGGTCGAGGCGGGCTTCCGGGGGCACTTCGCCCCGCACCACGATGGCGGCGGTCAGGCCGCGGCCCTCATCGTTTCCTCCTGGTGAGCTGTACCAGTAGTAGCCCGGCCCATCCAGGGTCAGGGTTGCCCGGCCCCTGGAATGGTTCACCAGCCACAGAAACTTCTGGTCACCGTTACTGGGCAGCAGGCACGAATGCGTGTTTGTGTCATCGTTGATGACCGTCAGGTCAAGTTCGCCGCCGTGCGGAAGCACCAGAATTGCCGGTTCCCAGCAGATCTCGTCTTCGTTGATCCGAATGGTGGCTTCCATCGTGCCGTCCGGGCGTTCGGTTGCCTCGGCGATGGAACCGGTGGCCAAAATCCGGCCCATGGTTCCTTTGTTCTGTACGTCCAGACCGAGCCTGGATAACATCGCGGATCGTTCTTCGGTGATGTTTTCTTCAGTAATCTCCACAGGACTTCACCTCCTCGTGAAAAGACACATCTGAACTCCGGCAGTGCAGGCATGTTCAGAGTGCACTCGCTCAGACGAGCCAGTTGGGAGTAACCGTATGCCCGCCAAACCCGGACAACGAGGGACAACCGCCCGATCCCCGGACTACGCCGCTCAGGGGTCTGAACGCACCGCTCAACACCGAACCCGGCATCTGATGCAACGCAACGGCCCGCATTTGCCCCTGCGTGCACGCGCGATGCGGTCCGGGGGGAGGGGGTGAAGACGAGAAGGACCTGCGCGTTACCAGATGCTGACGCGTTGCTCCGGATCCAGCCACATGCCGTCGGAGGCGGTGACCTTGAATGCTTCATGGAAAGCGTCGAGGTTGCGGGCTATGGCGTTTGTGCGGAACTCGTTGGGAGAGTGGGGATCCGTCGCCAGTCTCCGGATTGCTTCCTCGGAACGGATTACCTGGCGCCATACGGCTGCCCATGACATGAAGAACCGCTGCTGTCCCGTGACGCCGTCAATCACCTCCGGTTCGGCTCCGCCCAAGCTGAGGAGGTAGGCCTTATAAGCGATCGCCAGACCACCGAGGTCGCCGATGTTCTCGCCCAGGGTCAGCTTTCCGTTCACCTTGTGGCCTGGTGCGGCATACGGAGAGAGCGCGTCGTACTGC
>JAZQNT010000073.1:0-1672 GCA_045627505.1 Nocardioides sp. | reverse complement strand
CGTGTCGCCAAGGTCGTGAAGGGTGGTCGTCGCTTCAGCTTCACCGCCCTCGTGATCGTGGGTGACGGTGATGGCCTCGTGGGCGTCGGTTACGGCAAGGAAGTCGGAGGCCAAGCGGTCTTAGGAAGACAATAGAGAGGGACAACTCCTTGGCTCACAGAACGACATGGCTACGATCCGACTTCGTGTCGCCAAGGTCGTGAAGGGTGGTCGTCGCTTCAGCTTCACCGCCCTCGTGATCGTGGGTGACGGTGATGGCCTCGTGGGCGTCGGTTACGGCAAGGCCAAGGAAGTTCCCGCGGCCATCGCCAAGGGTGTCGAGGAAGCCAAGAAGCACTTCTTCAAGGTTCCCCGCATCCAGGGCACCATCCCCCACCCGGTCCAGGGTGAGAAGGCCGCCGGTGTGGTTCTTCTCCGTCCGGCCGCCCCCGGTACCGGTGTCATCGCCGGTGGTCCGGTGCGCGCCGTCCTGGAGTGCGCCGGTATCCACGACGTCCTCAGCAAGTCGCTCGGTTCGTCGAACCAGATCAACATCGTTCACGCGACCGTCGAGGCCCTGCGCCTCCTCGAGGAGCCTGAGGCTGTTGCTGCTCGCCGTGGTCTCACGGTCGAGCAGGTCACCCCGGCCGCGATCCTGAAGGCTCGTGCGGAGGTGGCGCACTGATGGCTCAGCTGAAGATCCAGCAGAACCGCGGCCTCGTCGGCCTGAAGCAGAACCAGCGCGAGACTCTTCGCACCCTGGGTCTGAAGCGGATCGGTGACGTCGTCGTCAAGGAAGACCGCCCGGAGATCCGCGGCATGGTCAACACCGTCCGTCACCTGGTGACGGTTGAGGAGGTGGAGTGACATGAGCGCTCTCAAGCTGCACCACCTTCGTCCCGCCCCGGGCGCCAAGACTGCCAAGACCCGTGTGGGTCGTGGTGAGGCGTCGAAGGGTAAGACCGCTGGTCGCGGTACCAAGGGTACGAAGGCTCGTTACCAGGTTCCGGTCGCCTTCGAGGGTGGCCAGATGCCGATCCACATGCGTCTCCCCAAGCTGAAGGGTTTCAAGAACCCCTTCAAGGTGGAGTTCCAGGTCGTGAACCTGGACCGCATCCAGCAGCTGTTCCCCGAGGGTGGCACCGTCACCGTCGAGGACCTGGTTGCCAAGGGCGCGGTTCGCAAGAACCAGCCGGTCAAGGTCCTGGGCCAGGGCGAGATCAGCGTTGCCGTTCAGGTGACTGCTGAGCGCGTCTCGGCCTCGGCCAAGGAGAAGATTGAGGCTGCCGGCGGCAGCGTCACCCTCTCCTGACCGAGAGCAGTATGAGGAGGCCCGTCGTGGAAGATCCCAGGATCTTCCCGGCGGGCCTCGTCGCGTTCCTGGACGTCACGACCCGCGGCAGAGGGCTCCAGCGTGCTGCCTCAAGGCCGGCCCCAGGAGCCTGTTGTGGCGCCCGTCGCGGGGTAGGGGAGGGAACCTCTCCCGGTCCCGGACCGTTCAGATCTCGGGGGTCGCTCCGCCAAGGCGTGGCTCAGATGGCATGATCGACGGTGGTTCGTGCGTAGACCGCATGAGGTCATATCGTTCTCACGGTCCCGGCCGTGTCTGGTCGTCCCGTTGGGGGTACGGCCACCAGTGCAAGCGAGAAGAGGTACAAAGTGCTCGGCGCCTTCGCCAACGCTTTCCGTACGC
>JAZQNT010000072.1:0-4902 GCA_045627505.1 Nocardioides sp. | reverse complement strand
GCGCCAGCTCCCGCCCTGCCCCCGGCCCTCAAGGCTCCCGCCGAGGTCCCCGAGCCTCCGCAGCACACGCCGTTGCCGCCCCGCGTCGAGCAGCCCGCCCTGTCGGGCGACATCACCTACACGCTGCCGGCCAGCGACCTGCTCAAGGTCGGCTCGCCCCCGAAGGCACGCTCCAAGGCCTCCGACGACGTCGTGGGTCGCCTCACCCAGGTGCTCGAGGAGTTCGGCATCGACGCACAGGTGACGGGCTACACCCGGGGCCCGACGGTCACCCGCTACGAGGTCGAGCTCGGCCCGGCGGTGAAGGTCGAGAAGGTCACCGCGCTCTCGAAGAACATCGCCTACGCGGTGGCTTCGGCCGACGTGCGCATCCTCAGCCCGATCCCGGGCAAGTCGGCCATCGGCATCGAGATCCCGAACACCGACAAGGAGATCGTCACCCTGGGTGACGTGCTCCGCTCCGACATCGCGCGGAACAACCACCACCCGATGGTCACCGGACTCGGCAAGGACGTGGAGGGTGGCTTCGTCGTCACCAACCTGGCGAAGATGCCGCACCTCCTGGTCGCGGGTGCCACCGGTTCCGGAAAGTCGTCCTTCATCAACTCGATGATCACCTCGATCATGATGCGGTCCACGCCGGACGAGGTGCGGATGATCATGGTGGACCCCAAGCGGGTCGAGCTGAACGCCTACGAGGGCATCCCGCACCTGATCACGCCGATCATCACCAACCCCAAGAAGGCTGCCGAGGCGCTGCAGTGGGTCGTGCGCGAGATGGACATGCGGTACGACGACCTGGCCAACTTCGGCTTCCGCCACGTGGACGACTTCAACAAGGCCGTGCGCGCGGGCAAGGTCGAGGTCCCGCCGGGCTCGGAGCGGGTGCTCTCGCCGTACCCGTACCTGCTCGTGGTGGTCGACGAGCTCGCCGACCTCATGATGGTCGCCCCGCGCGACGTCGAGGACGCGATCGTCCGCATCACCCAGCTGGCCCGTGCCGCCGGCATCCACCTGGTCCTGGCCACCCAGCGACCGTCCGTCGACGTGGTCACCGGCCTGATCAAGGCGAACGTGCCCTCGCGCCTGGCGTTCGCCACGTCCAGCCTCGGCGACAGTCGCGTCATCCTCGACCAGCCCGGCGCCGAGAAGCTGGTCGGTCAGGGCGACGGGCTGTTCCTGCCGATGGGATCCTCCAAGCCGATCCGCATCCAGGGCGCCTGGGTGTCGGAGGCCGAGGTGCACCAGGTGGTCGCGGCCTGCAAGGGGCAGCTCGAGCCCACCTACGTCGAGGACGTCACGGCGCCCGCCGCGGCGAAGAAGGACATCGACGACGACATCGGCGACGACCTCGACCTGGTCATCCAGGCCATCGAGCTCGTCGTCTCCACCCAGTTCGGCTCCACGTCGATGCTCCAGCGCAAGCTCCGTGTCGGCTTCGCCAAGGCCGGACGACTCATGGACATCATGGAGAGCCGCGGCGTCGTCGGCCCCAGTGAGGGGTCGAAGGCTCGCGACGTGCTGGTCAAGCCCGACGAACTCGACGGCGTCCTGGCCGTGCTGGAGGCAGAACGATGAGCGCAACAGAAAGCACCGACCTCGACCTCCGCGACGGCACGGACGAGGTCCTGGGCCAAGCGCCGGCTCTGGGCCAAGCACCGGCCGAGACCGTCGGTGACCTGCCCGAGCTGGTCGAGGTGCGCCGCAACCAGGGCGTGGCCGCCGTGATCGGTGTCGCGTCCTCGGCCGTGGCGATCGCGTGGTTCGGCCGGGCGAGCGACACCGGGAACCTGACGGACTGGCTGCTCGTGCTGATCACCGGAGTGCTCGGTGTGGTGTGGCTGGCCGCCTTCCTGGATGCCCGTACCCCGCTGCTGGTGGCCGACACCCATGGGGCACGGGTCCGTCTGGGCCGCAGCTGGGTCGGCCTTCCCTGGTCGGCGGTGCTCACGGTGCGACACGTGGAGCGTCGTGGTGCGTTGCGTGACGGCCTGGTCGAGGTCGTGGCACACAACCCCGACCGGCTGCTCGCTGGCATCTCGCCCGCGGGTGCGCGTCAGGCTCGGGTGGCGTCCCGGCTGCATGGTGGCCCTCTGGCGCTGCCGCTGGGCTGGGGGACCACCGTGGTGGGCAGCGACCACCGACGTCTGGGTGACGACCTCGCGGCGTTGGCCGCGGCCGATCCCTCCGCGGACGTGGTGCTGCGCAGCCCGCTGCAGGCGGCTCGGACGGCTCCCGAGGTGGAAGCTCCCGGTGTCGGCGACGACTCAGGTGCGCACGTTGCCGCTGAGGTGGACGACGCTTCGGCCGGCGCAGAGTCGAGCAGCGCAGAGTCAAGCGGCGCAGAGTCGAGCAGCGCAGGGTCGAGCAGCGTCCTGGCTGCAGGCGCTCCGGTTGCCGAAGGTGCGGACGACACGGTGGTTGACACGGTGGACGAGCAGCGCCACCAGTCCTGGCGCGCCAAGGTCGCGGAGGCCCGCGAGGCGTGGGCTGCGCGTCAGGTGGCCCGGGCCGAGGAGCGCAGCACCCGGCGTGCCGAGGAGGGGGCCCACCACGCCGCCGAGCAGGAGGCGTTGCGCGAGGCCGAGGCGTTGGCCGCGCGTGCCCGGGCCGCCGAGGAGGCCGCGCTGCGTGCCTCCGGCGGCCTGCCCGACCCGACCGACGCATCCCGGACCACCGACACCGCGCACGAGTCCGACCCGGCCGACGTCGTGCGCGCCGCGTCCGGCAGTGCAGCCGACGTGGTGCCCAGTCCCACACCCACTCCGGTCCGGGCCGTGCCGCTTCCGGCGCGCGCCGACCTGCTTCGCCTGAGCGAGGAGCAGCCCCTGGACCGCGGGGAGGCAGCCGCACACGCGGGCGGGCCGCTCGCGGTGCCGACGGACCTCGGCGCTCCCGTGGTGGTGGACGAGCACCCGGCCGAGCCGGCGCCCGATCCGGTGATCGGACCCGACCTGAGGGCGGCCCGGACGCGACTCGGCCTGAGCGTCGACCAGGTGTCCGAGCGGACCCGCATCCGACCGCACGTGATCGAGGCCCTGGAGGTCGACGACTTCGCGCCCTGCGGCGGTGACTTCTACGCCCGCGGCCACCTGCGCACGCTGGCGCGGGTGCTCGGCCTGGTTCCCGCCCCGCTGCTCCAGCGCTTCGACGAGCGTTACGCCCAGGCTCCGGTCGAGGCCCGCAAGGTCTTCGAGGCCGACCTGGCCACCGGCTCGCACGGCGCCATCCGCGGTACCCGGGGCGGCCCGAACTGGTCGGTCCTGGTGGCGGCCGTGATGGGCGTCGTGCTGGTCTGGTCGGTGGTGCAGCTGGTCCTCGACTCGCCGTCCGAGGGCGACTCCACCCCGGTGCTGAACGGCTCGGGTGGCCCGACCGGGGGCGTGCCCGCCGGCCAGGAGGTCCGCGTCGTCGTGACCGCCCCCGAGAGCGGCGCCGAGGTCGTGGTGCGCGACGCCGAGGGGAAGATCGTCTACTCGGGGACGCTGGCCATCGGTGAGCAGACGTCGGTCGAGGCCACCGCGCCCGTCCGGGTGCAGAGCAGCGACGGCTCGGTGACCGTGTCCGTCGACGGCCGTGACCGGGGTCTGGTGGGGGAGAAGGGCGACCCAGCCCAGGGCACCTACGCCGCCGACTGAGCGCGCGGGGAGCGGTTCTGGCCGATGCCCGCCCGGGTCTCGAGCTCCGTCGGACCGGCACCGTGCCGGTTGGTTGATGCGGAGGTTCGAGCACCGGGCGGGCATAATCGTTGGTGATGACGAACCAGACTTCACCCGATCCCGCCGCGCCGTTGAGCGTCGCAGTCGTCACCCTCGGATGCGCCCGCAACGAGGTGGACTCAGAAGAGCTCGCCGGGCGTCTGGAGGCGGACGGCTTCCGTCTGGTCGACGACCCCGAGGACGCCGACACTGTCGTCGTCAACACGTGCGGCTTCGTGGAGTCCGCCAAGAAGGACTCCGTCGACACCCTGCTCCAGGCCTCTGACCTCAAGGAGCACGGCAAGACGCAGGCCGTCGTCGCGGTCGGTTGCATGGCCGAGCGGTACGGCAAGGAGCTCGCCGACTCGCTGCCCGAGGCGGACGCTGTCCTCGGCTTCGACGACTACCCCGACATCGCGGACCGCCTGCGCCGGATCGTGGCGGGCGAGAAGCACCAGCCGCACGTGCCGGCCGACCGCCGGCGCCTGCTCCCGATCTCCCCGACCTCGCGCGACGCGAGCACCGTCTCGGTGCCCGGGCACGCGCAGCTCGTCGAGCCGGAGATCCAGGCCCCCGACCTCGCCGCATCCGAGGCGCCCGCCAGCGGGCCCCGCGCCATCCGGCGCCGTCTCGACGGCGGTCCGATGGCGCCGTTGAAGCTGGCGTCGGGCTGCGACCGTCGCTGCTCGTTCTGCGCGATCCCGAGCTTCCGCGGCTCCTTCGTGAGCCGCCGGCCCTCCGACGTCCTGCACGAGGCCCAGTGGTTGGCCACCCAGGGCGTCAAGGAGCTCTTCCTGGTGTCGGAGAACTCCACCTCCTACGGCAAGGACCTGGGCGACCTGCGCCTGCTGGAGACCCTGCTGCCCGAGCTGACCGCGATCGACGGGATCGAGTGGGTGCGTGTCTCCTACATGCAGCCCGCCGAGACCCGCGAGAGCCTGGTCAAGGCGGTGGCGAACACGCCCGGCGTGGTCCCGTACTTCGACCTGTCGTTCCAGCACGCGAGTGCCTCGGTGCTGCGTCGGATGCGGCGATTCGGTGACCCGCAGTCGTTCCTGAAGCTGCTCGAGCAGGTCCGCGCCGAGGCGCCGACCGCCGGTGTCCGCTCCAACGTGATCGTCGGCTTCCCCGGGGAGACCGAGGACGACCTGGAGACCCTCTGCTCCTTCCTCGAGGAGGCCCGGCTCGACGTGACCGGCGTCTT
>JAZQNT010000071.1:0-1694 GCA_045627505.1 Nocardioides sp. | reverse complement strand
CGATCGGCGTCTCGTCGTCCCACCGGTGGATCTGGTAGAGGTCGACGTGGTCGACACCCAGGCGCGTCAAGGACGCGTCGATCTCGGTCATGATAAGTCGGAGGCCAAGCGGTCTTAGGAAGACAATAGAGAGGGACAACTCCTTGGCTCACAGAACGACATGGCTACGATCCGACTTCCTCGATCGGCGTCTCGTCGTCCCACCGGTGGATCTGGTAGAGGTCGACGTGGTCGACACCCAGGCGCGTCAAGGACGCGTCGATCTCGGTCATGATGGCCCGGCGGGACAGGCCCGCACCGTTGGGTCCGGGACGCATGCGACCGTGCACCTTGGTCGCGATGACGACCTCCTCACGGGGCGCGATCTCCTTGAGGATGCGGCCGGTGACCTCCTCGCTGGAGCCACCGGCATACACGTTGGCCGTGTCGAAGACGTTGACGCCCGCCTCCCAGGCGGCGGTGATCAGGGGCCGCGCCTGATCCTCGTCGAGGATCCAGGGGTGCCAGCCGCGCGAGCGGTCGCCCCAGCTCATGCAGCCGAGCGTGATCGCGGAGACTTCGAGTCCGGTGGTGCCGAGTCGTGAGTAGCGCATGGCGGAACCCTACGGTCAGGACCGTGCTGCGGGCCGGCTCTCGCCCAGACCTCCAGCTCGTGGGACCGGCAGGTTCCCCGGGACGACGGTGTGGGCGACCGGTCCCCGACCGCGGCCCAGGCGCCAGCCGCTGCCGGCGAGCAGCTGGTCGACGACGTACGCCGCAGCCAGCCCCGCCGCCTCCCCCAGCGCCAGTCCGTGGGCGAGGTGGGTCGCCAGGGCGCTGCTGTGGGTGCAGCCCGTGCCGTGGTCGTTGGTGGTGGCCACGCTCGGGTGGGCGACCTCGACCGGTCGGTGTCCCGGCACGGCCAACCAGTCCCGACCGTCCTCCCCGCCGGTGACCAGCGCGGCGGGCCCGTACGCCGTGAGCTCCGACGCCAGGTCGCGTGCCGTGCCGCTGCGTCGTCCGCACAGCACCCGGGCCTCGTCGAGGTTCGGCGTGCACACGGTCGCCAGCGGCAGCAGGTGGGCCAGGTAGGCACGCACCACGGCCTCGTCGCCCAGCACCGCCCCGCTGGTGGCAACCAGGACCGGATCGACGACCACCGGGACCCCCGCCGCCCGCACCCGTCGGGCCACGAGCTCGACGACCGCGGACGAACCGAGCATCCCGGTCTTGACCGCCGCCACCGGGAGGTCCTCGAGGACGGCGTCGACCTGGGCTGCCACCACCTCCACCGGCACCGGGTGGACGACGCGTACCCCCAGCGTGTCCTGGGCCGTGACGGCCGTGACCACGCAGGCAGCGTGGGCACCGAGGTGTCCGATGGTGGCGACGTCGGCCGCGATGCCGGCCGCACCTCCCGAGTCGGTGCCAGCGATCGTCAGCACCACCGGCGGGCTGGTCATCGCACGGCCTCCAGGAGCTGGTCCACGACGTCACCGGGACGGTCGGCCCGCATCACCTCGCCCATCACCGCGACGCCGTACGCCCCAGCCTCCCGCGCCCGGGCAGCGTTGTCGGGGGTCAGCCCTCCCAGCGCCAGGACCGGGATGTCGTGCTCCGACCACGCGTCGGCGGGCAACGCCGGCCCGTAGCCGGGCTTGCTGCGGGTGGCCGCGAAGGGCGAGAGCGTCGCCCAGGCGGCGCCCTCCGCCGCG
>JAZQNT010000070.1:0-6533 GCA_045627505.1 Nocardioides sp. | reverse complement strand
CGTTGTCCCAGGCCACGAGCGGCCTCCGTCCGCCCCGGGAACCGCGCGCGCCCGGCGGACTCCCCCGCCCCTTGCCCACGCCTCGCAGCAGCCCGCCCGGAGCCCATCTCGTGCGGGAGCGAACACCCCGGATGACGGCGTGTCCTACATCACACGCAGGTCCTGGGCAAGGCCCGAGAAGTCCCGAGAATGACCCCCTGAGCCGCAGAACTTCCGCGACGTGCGCCTGCCCGACAGCACCGGGGTCGAGGTCTGTCGCCAGACACACTCACAGAACTCACGCCGGGGCGGGTCACCGGAACACTCGCCTGGGTGACCCGCCCCGAAGAGACGGAGTACGGCGCGGCGTCACGTCCGCCGCAGCTGCGGGATCCATGAACCCACGATGAGGAACACCCAGGTGGTGAGGATGTATGGCCACGTGTAGTGCGGGAAGGTGGTCGCGGCGTTCATCCCGAGCGTCACCAGGGCGGTGACGATGACACCCACCACCGCGTAGCACCACGAGGCCACGCTGGAGTGGTGGAAGACGACTGCCAGCGCGATCGCGGTCAGCACGCCCGAGTACCCGGCCAGGCCCTGCTCGATCGTGGCGTTGGTCTCGCCGAGGGCCAGCGCGGTCAGGCTTCCCACCACGCTCCCCATGACCGCCGCCAACCCCACCTTCCACGACGCGATGAACAGGCCCAGCAGGATCAGTGCCCCGCCCCAGACGCTGTTGACCAGCACCACCTCGGAGACGTTCGTGAGCAACGAGGCGAGGAACGCGTCCCCCGTGCCGTCCGTCACGTGCTTGGCCGATCCCGCAACGTGGATGTTCTCGGAGACCGCGTAGATGATCGAGGCGGTGATGCAGAACGGAGCAGTCGTGTACGGCAGGTTGAACTGCTTCAACGCCGGCAAGGCGAAGAGCCATCCGACGAGCGCAGTCAGCGGCGCGGTGAGCAGCGCCCCCAGAATCGTGAGCACGTAGGTCCAGCCCTGCGACCCCAGCGCGGTCCACGCCGCCGCACCCACCAGGCACCCGTTGAAGCCCTGCATTCCCAGGGTCACGTTGTCGGCCTTGTCGAAGAAACAGCCCGCGAGGGTGCCGACCACGGTGCCGATCGCGGCCAGGAGCGCCATCTGCCAGTCCGCGACCAAGAACGCCGCCAGGATCAGCAGGCCGGTCCACGGATTGGCCTGGAAGAAGATCTCCGCGACGCCCTTGCAGAGCGACCGCCACGTCACTGCGCGCAGGCTGTCTGACGGTTTGCTGGTCACACTGATGCCTGACATGTCTCTCCTCCTCGTGAACGCCGTCCGGGCGCCCGGAACTCAGCACTTGCGGATCGTCGGCGCCTCCACGCCGGTCAGCGCCCGGCGCACCGCGCGCCAGGCCAGCGTGGTGGCGCCGGTGATGCTGGCGACGTCGTCCCCCACCATCCGCACCCATGCGCCTGCGTCGTGGGGCAGCGTGCTCACCCCCACGCGTGGCACCTGCCCGTCGGGCAGCACCAGGTTCTCGGGCCGCAGGGCCTCCAGGAGGAGGCCCTGCAGTTCGGTCGCCGGCATGCGGTCGGTGAGCACGTAGAGCATGGAGAGGACGTCGTGGTCGTCCATGACCGCGAGCCCTCCGGTCCGCCCCGCGTCGGGGGTGATCCGGACCCGGTCCAGGGCCACCAGCTCGCCCGAGGTGCGGCGGGCCTCCAGGTCGCTGGCCAGGACGGTGTACTCGTGACGCTCCCCGCGCCCCAGCCGGCCCGCCATGAACGTCTCCCCCAGCACCAACGTCGCGTCGGGCGCCATTGTCACCCGGGTGCGCTGGTACAGCCGCGACTGGGAGAAGGCGATGAGCGGGTCGGGCAGGTACTCAACGTAGGCGTCCTCGCCGACGTCAATGTTGACCTGGGCCACCGCGTAGTCGTGCTCCATCTTGAGCACCTTGGTGTAGGCCGAGGTGGTCACGTGGGCCGAGGACCCCGGCCCGAAGGACAGGTCGGTGCGCAGCCGGTCGCCCTGCATGATCCCCGCGCCCGTCGACATCAGGTAGGTGTAGGGCATGTCGGGCCGCAGCGGGTCGTAGTAGAGCGGACGCATGATCTGCAGCGGCGACTTCTGGTAGTGCTGCACCAGCTCTGTGCCGATACCGCGCACCGCGAACCCCAGCTCCAGCACCCCGATCTTCCCGGGGCTGCCGGTGGGCAGGGTGTCGGGGGTGCCCCCGTGCCGGGCCACGTCAGCGGGGACCCACCCCGGCTCGTAGTGGGCCGGCTGCAAGCGTGCTCCGCCGTAGGCCGCCTGCTCCCGGGCCAGCGAGTCACGCCGTCCCGGGACGGCGACCGCGACGGCGGCCGTTCCCTGCCGGGCCCCGGGCAGCACGGCACTCATCGAAGCAGCGCCCCTGAACGCTCCGCCCAGAGCGCGAGGATCCGTTCCTGCAGCTCGTCGACGCCCAGGCCGGTGAGCGAGTTGGTGAGCACCACGGGCTTGCCCTCACGCACCCGGTGGGCGTCCGACTCCATCACCTGCAGGTCGGTGCGCACGTACTGGGCGATGTCGACCTTGTTGATCACCAGGATGTCGGACTCGGTGATCCCCGGACCCCGCTTGCGCGGCATCTTCTCCCCCTCTGCGGTGTCCAGGACGAAGACGAAGACGTCCGCGAGAATCGGCGAGAAGGTGAGTGTGAGGTTGTCCCCGCCCGACTCGAAGAGCAGCGTGTCCACCTCGGGGAACCGTTCGACCATCTCCGCACCCGCGGCCAGGTTCATCGTCGGGTCGTCGCGCACAGCCGTGTGGGGGCACGCCCCGGTCTCCACGCCGACCACCCGCTCGGGGTCGAGCACCCCGGCCAGCTCACGACGCACGTGCTGGGCGTCCTCCTGGGTGTAGATGTCGTTGGTGATCACCGCCGGGCTGCGCCCGGCAGCCAGCAGCCTGGGCACCAGCGCCTCGGTGAGGGCCGTCTTGCCCGACCCCACCGGACCGCCGATACCGATCCTCAGGACGTTCTGGGTCATCGTGTCCCCGTTCGTTCGATCGTCGTTGTCTTCTGTGTGCGACGTGGCAGGCCCGGACCTGACCGGGACGGATGCCGGTCAACTCGCGAAGAGCCGTGCCGGCGCCTGCTCGTGCTGGGCCGACGCCACGTCGGCCATCGGCGCGAACCCGCCCATGTCGTCGAGCTCGCGCCGGGTCGCCGAGGCGGCCACCTCGGCGATGTCGTCCGCCAGGGCGTGGAGCACCACCTGCAGGTGGCGGTGGTCGGTGAGCCGCAACCGCAACGCGGCGCCCAGGAAGCTGGCTGCGAACGCCGACAGGTCGGAGATGACGGCCTCCTCGGCCCCCACCCCCATCGCGGCGTGGACCACGGCGGCCGCCACCGGCTGGCAGCCCGGCGTCGCCTTGCTGGTCACCAACCGCGACCACTCCTGCAGCTGCGGCCCGCCGAATGCCTCCAGCGCCACGTCGGTGACCTGGTGACCGCTGCGCACCGACGCCTTGCGCATCTCGGCGTTCAACTTGCTGGCGTGCAACGACGAGTCAACCTCGACCACCCGTGCCCAGTCGCCGGCCCCGACCGCGTCGTGTGCCCGGGCCAGGGCGGTTGCGTCCCCGGGACCCACCGAGTGACGCAGCACGCCACGCAGCAGGTCCTCCAGGTCGTCCCGCTCCACCCACTTCGCCTGGCTGAACCCCTCCAGGCCGTGGGACATGGTGTAGAACCCGCTCGGGAACGCCGAGTCAGCGAGTTGGAGACAGGCCAGGAGCCCGAGGTTGCTCGTCGTCACCGCCACCTCACACCACGAAGAACAGCTGGGTCAGGGGCAGGGATTGCGCCGGCTCGATGTGGGCCGGTTCCCCGTCGAAGCTGACCTTGTAGGTCTCCGGATCCACCTCGATCTGCGGCGTGGCCGTGTTCCGCACCATGTGCTCCTTGCCCAACGAGCGGGTACGGCGCACCGGCAGCACCTGGCTCTGCAGCCCCAGCTTCTCGGGGACTCCCTTGTCGATCGCGGCCTTGGACATGAACGTCGCCCGGGTGCTCTGCACCGCGCGGCCGTAGAGGCCGAACATCGGCCGGTAGAAGACCGGCTGCGGAGTGGGCAGCGAGGCGTTGGGGTCACCCATGAGCGCCCAGTTGATGACGCCGCCCTTGATCACCAGCTTGGGCTTCGCCGCGAAGGCGCCCACCGACCAGAGCACGATGTCGGCCATCTTGCCCTCCTCCAGCGAGCCGACGTAGTCGGAAACCCCCTGGGTGATGGCCGGGTTGATCGTCACCTTCGCCAGGTAGCGCAGCACCCGGAAGTTGTCGTTGCCGCTGTCGGCGTCCTCGGGGAGCGGCCCACGCTTGTCCTTGCAGTGGTGGGCGATCTGGAAGGCACGGATGTAGTTCTCACCGATGCGGCCCATCGCCTGGGAGTCCGACGAGATCATCGAGAGCACCCCTACGTCGTGGAGCACCGTCTCCGCGGAGATGGTCTCCGCACGCACCCGCGAGTCCGCGAACGAGACGTCCTCGGGTACGTCGTGCGAGAGGTGGTGGCAGACCATCACCACGTCCAGCAGCT
This sequence comes from Nocardioides sp., assembly GCA_045627505.1. Classification (GTDB taxonomy): domain Bacteria; phylum Actinomycetota; class Actinomycetes; order Propionibacteriales; family Nocardioidaceae; genus Nocardioides. The sequence continues at coordinate 1,977 of JAZQNT010000070.1, read as the reverse complement.
CGTCCACCGAGTTCACGGTGTAGGGCAGCGTGGGGTTGGTCGAGGACGGCAGGACGTTCGGGTACCCGGCGGCCTTCATGATGTCCGGTGCGTGACCACCGCCGGCACCCTCGGTGTGGTACGTGTGGATCGTCCGGCCGTCGATCGCCGACATGGTGTCCTCGACGTACCCCGCCTCGTTGAGGCTGTCGGTGTGCACCGAGATCTGGATGTCGTAGTCGTCGGCCACCGAGAGCGCGCAGTCGAGCGCGGCCGGGGTGGTGCCGTAGTCCTCGTGCACCTTCAACGAGGACGCACCCGCCTCGACCTGCTCCACCAGCGGACCGGGCAGCGAGCCGTTGCCCTTGCCGTGGAACCCCATGTTGACCGGCATGTCCTCGGCCGCCTCGACCAGCCGCTGGATGTACCAGGGGCCCGGCGTGGTGGTCACGCCGTTGGTGCCGTCGGTGGGGCCGGTACCACCGCCGAACAGGGTGGTGATGCCGTTGGACAGCGCGGCGTAGGCCTGCTGCGGGGAAATGTAGTGCACGTGGCTGTCGAACCCGCCCGGGGTGGCGATCATGTGCTCACCGGAGAGGAGCTCGGTGCCCGGGCCGACCACGAGACGGGGGTCGACGCCCTTCTGCAGGTGCGGATTGCCGGCCTTGCCGACGCCGGCGATCTTGCCGTCCTTGACCCCGATGTCGCCCTTGAGGACACCGAGCACGGGGTCAAGGATGATCGCGTTGGTGATGACCAGGTCGAGGCCACCACGGGCGGCGGAGGACTCCGGGTCGGCCGCCATGCCGTCACGGGCGGTCTTGCCCCCGCCGTAGACGACCTCGTCGCCGTAGTTGCCCTCGTTGAAGTCCTTCTCGATCTCGATGACGAGGTTGGTGTCTGCCAGCCGGACCTTGTCACCGACGGTCGGACCGTAGAGATCGGTGTACTGCTTGCGCGAGATGATGGCCATCACTTGGCTCCCTTCGTGCCCTTGCCGCTGTCCGGCTTGCCGTTGCCAAAGCCGCCCTTCTCCATCCGGGCCATCGCCCGCTCACGGGTGTGCGTCGCATCCAGCCCCCCGTTGACGAGGCCGTTGAACCCCCACGCCCGTCGGGATCCGGCGTAGCCGGTCAGCGTGACCTCTCTGGTGTCACCCGGCTCGATGCGGATGCCCATGCCCGCGGGGATGTCGAGGTGCATCCCGTAGGCCAGCTCCCGCTCAAAGAGCAGAGCCCGATTGGTCTCGAAGAAGTGGAAGTGGGACCCCACCTGGATGCCGCGGTCACCGGTGTTGGTGACCCGCAGGGTGACGGTGGGACGGCCGGCGTTGATCTCGATCTCGTCCTTGCCGTGGTCGTACTTCGGGCTGCCTAGCATCGTTCATACCTCCGAGGGTTCTCGCGCTGCAGTTGTGGTTCCGGTGTTCCACCGGGGGCCTTCTCCTCGCCCCGGTGGGTGGTTCTCTCCTGGGTGGTTCTCTCCTGGTTCGTGGTCGTCCGCACGTGGGTGTCCGGGCGGGTGGGCATGCCCGTGGGCGTGGGAGTGTCGGTGCCCGTGCTGGTCGGTCCCCTCCACGGCGTGCGAGTGCGCGTAGCCGTGGCCGTGGTCGGCCATGAGCCCTGCGGCGATCCCGTCGTCGCCGTGAGCGAGGCGGTGCCGGGCCTCCGCGAGACGGACGGCGACGGTCCCGGCGAGGCTGGAGTCGCTGACCAGCGGCCCGAAGAAGCGCACGCCCTGCCATTCACCTGCGTCACTGGCCTCGTCGAGGTGCCGGGCGACCGGCGACGAGCGGGCCAGGTCCGCAGGCACGACGACCATCTCCTCCATCCCGAGTCGGCGGCACCGCTCCACCGCACGGGCGAGGTCGTCGGTCTCCATCAACACCGTCGACATAACCCGTCAAATTATTACCCTCGACCCGAACCTTCCAGACCTGGCCAACCTCGGATTTGACACTCGGATTACCAGCTCCAAGAGACGATACGTTAGCCGCCT
>JAZQNT010000069.1:0-1761 GCA_045627505.1 Nocardioides sp. | reverse complement strand
AGATCCTACAGATAATGCTTCTTTTTGGATTGATAAATGGAATCAGTTGTTTGTTGATACTGTAAGAAAAACAGGTAAAAATAATGCTACTAGAAATCTTGTAGTAATCGCAGGTGCTCACGACCCACCACATGGTGCGCCGAGGGGGCCCGTCCGGTACGTCCGGGCGGGCCCCGCTGCGTTTCGGTGCGTTTCAGCGGACCGGGGTCCGTCGATGCTGGCGCGTCAGGCGCGGAGGTCGGCGACGAAGAGCGCGGTGCCCGGGATCAGCAGGCCCCGGGTGCGCGACCACCCTCCCCAGTCCCGGTCGAGCTCGGCGGGCCACTCGGGCTCGATGAGGTCGACCAGGTCCAGGCGGCGTGCGCCCAGCAGGCGCACCCAGTCGCCCAGGGTGCGGTGGTGCTCCACGTAGGTGGGCACGCCGGAGTCGGGATCCACCTCGACGTACGGGGTCCGGTCCCAGTACGACTGCGTGGCCGTCAGGCCCGCGGGGCCGGGGTCGTCGGGGAAGGACCACCGACTCGGGTGGGTGACGGAGAAGGCGAACCGGCCGCCCGGTCGCAGTACCCGCACCGTCTCGTCCAGTGCACGTTCGATGTCGGCCACGAACTGCAGCGCCCCGAACGACGAGAAGACGACGTCGAAGGTGTCGTCGGCGAACGGCAGGTCAGTGGCTGTCCCGAGCACGGACGGCGCCTGCACCCCGGATTCCAGGTCGAGGCGGCGTGCGTGCTGCAGCTGCCGCATGGACAGGTCCAGGCCGATCCCCGTCCCACCTTGGATGGCGACCCAGCGTGAGCACTGCCCGGCGCCGCTGCCCACCTCCAGGACGCGACGTCCGCGGACCGGGCCCAGGGCGCCGGCCTGCTCCTCGGTCAGCCCCTCGGGGCCCCACACGAAGCCGGCGTCGCCGAGGAAGTGCCCGTGCGTGGCCTGGTACTCGTCGGCGTACCGGTCCCAGTCGGGCCCGTTGGCCCGTCGGGACTCCTCCTCGCTGACGGGACGACGTTCGACCGACACCGACTGGGGTGCGTGGTCGTGGACGGGGCCGGTCGCATGGGCGACGTCACTCTCGGTCACCACGTCAGGTTAACTCCGTGGTTGCTCCGGGCTGGCACCATGAGCGCCGTGACGCTCTCCTTCGCGACCGCCGACGCCCCTGACTCCTCCGGCCCAGGGGGCTCGGGCGAGCCTGACTTCCGGCCACTCCCGGGTGGGTGGTCGGGGGAGTCGTTCCTCTCGCGGATCGGCGGGCAGACCCACGTGGTGCGCATCTACGACCCGGCCCGCAAGCACCGGTCCGACGCTGCCGAGGTGGATGCGGCGCTGACCCGCTGGGTGCGCGGCCTGGTACCGGTTCCGCGTGTGGTGGAGGTGCGTCCGGCGAAGAACGGCGCCCCCGCGCTCCTGGTGACTGAGTACGTCGAGGGGGTGCGTGCTGACGACGTGGTGCGCGAGGCGCTGGCGGCCGGCGACCGGGCCACGCTGGCACGGGTGGGTCGCGCACTCGGCGAGGTCGCGGGTGTCCTGGCCGGGGTGCCGACCCTGAGCCGCGGGCGCTTCACGGCGCCGGACCTGGCGGTCGTCGCGGACCCGGTGGGCGACGACCCCTACACCCGGGTCGAGCGTCTGCTCCCGGAACTGCGTGACTGGGAGGACGGGCAGCGGGCGGCCCTGGAGGTGGTCGTGCGCCGCGCGCAGGACCTGCTGGACGGCGTGGGGCGCACCAGCCTTGTGCACGGCGACCTCAGCCCCAGGAAC
>JAZQNT010000068.1:0-5043 GCA_045627505.1 Nocardioides sp. | reverse complement strand
GCCCTCGGACTTGGGGGGGGGGCGGGGGTGCTCATGCCACCACTCCTGCCGCGGTGCCCGGGTGCGTGTGGTGGGCGTGCCGGTCGGGCATCCGGAACCCGTTGCCGGGCAGGGCCTGCCACAGGGCCCGGGTGTAGGGGTGCCGCAGCTGCTCGCCGGTGCCGGTGAAGGCGCTCGCGGGCGTCTCCTCCAGGGTGCGTCCGCGGTCGACGACGACCACCCGGTCCGCCACCTCCAGGGCAGCGGTGATCTCGTGGGTGATCAGCAGCACCCCGGCACCGTCGGCGGCGATCGCGCGCAGCCGGTCGAGGACCGCCCTCACGCTGGACGCCGCGAGCCCCGGGGTGGGTTCGTCCGCGATCACCAGCGCCGGGTCGCCCATCAGCGCGCAGGCGGTGAGGACGCGGCGTCCCATGCCCCCGGAGAGCTGGTGCGGGTAGAGGCGGAGCACCGAGGGGTCGAGCCCCTGGGACGTCAGGGCCTCGAGCGCGCGGGCCTTCGCCTCGCGGCGCGACGCCCCGGCCAGACGGGCGGAGCGGCGCACCTGGGCGCCGACGGTGGCGGTCGGGTCGAGGTGGCTCAGGGCCTGGGGCAGCAGGGCGACCTCGCGGCCGGCGAGCGCGCGGCGTCGGGCCACGTCGAGCTCCTCGCCGCGCCACCGGACCACGCCGGTGGTGCTGGCGTTGGGCGGAAGCATCCCCAGGACGCCGTGCCCGAGCAGGCTCTTGCCTGCGCCGCTGGCGCCGACCAGGGCGAGGACCTCCCCGGCGCGCACGTCCAGGGACATGTCGCTCACCGGGGTGACGGTGCGGCGGCGCAGCCCACGCTCGTACTGGGTGAAGGAGACCGAGAGGTGCTCGACCCGGAGCAGCACCGGTGCGGTGTCGGGCGAGCTTCCGGGCCCGCTGCCGGGCCCGCTGTCGGGCGCGGCTGCCGGGGTCAGGGGTGTGACGCTCACAGCTGGGAACTCCTCGGGTCGACGAGCAGGCGGAGGTCCTCACCGATCCGGTCGATCAGCTTGACCACGATCAGCAGGGCGAGACCGGGCAGCGCGGCGAGCCACCAGTACCCGGCGGAGAGCGAACGCATCGAGTCCGAGAGCAGGATCCCGATCGCCGGTTGGCCCGGGTCGATGCCCAGCCCCAGGAACGACAGCCCGGCCTCGTGCAGGATCGCGTGCGGGAACATCAGCACGACGCCCACGGAGAAGTGCGGGACCAGGTGCGGGGCGACGTGTCGCCGAGCGACGTAGGCGCGGCTGCGCCCCATCGACCGGGAGACGGCCACGTAGTCGGCCGACGACACCTCACGGGCGCGAGCGATCAGGATGCGGGTCAGGCGCGGCCAGTGGGTCAGGCCCACCGACAGCACCACCGCGGTGGTGCCGCCGCCCAGCGCGAACGCCACCAGGATCAGCAGCACCAGGTGCGGCAGGGCCAGGAAGAGGTCGACCAGCCAGTTCACGACCGCCTCGGCGACCCGTCCGCCGAGGACCGCGAGCGAGGCCAGCAGCAGCGCGATGGCGCCGGAGAGCAGGGCCGCGACGGTGCCGACGACCAGGCTCAGGCGCAGGCCCACCAGGGTGCGCTGGAACAGGTCGCGGCCCAACGAGTCGGTGCCGAACCAGTGCGCGGTGCCCGGGGCCTGGTTGCGGGCCACGAGGTCGGTGGTGGCGGCGCCGCCGGCGGCCCAGAAGCCGGTGACGACGATCGCCAGCACGGTGACCACCGCCAGGGTGAGGCTGGTCAGCACGCGGGTGCGCCGGTCCGACCAGCGGCCGCGGCGACCCTGCTCGGGGGCGGCGTCGGTACGGAGGTCGGCGTCGAGGGTGCTCATGCCCACTCCTGTCGGGACGCGGGCGCTGCGGCCCGGTGGGCGACGTCGCCGAGGGTGTTGCCGATGAAGACCAGGATCGCGGTGAAGACCGTGATGCCCATCAGCAGCGGGACGTCCTGGCGCAGGGCGGCCTGGGTGGTGGCCTGGCCCAGGCCGGGGTAGGTGAAGACCTGCTCGGCGAGCACGGCGCCACCGATCAGCTCGCCGAGGTTGGCGAACTGCAGCATCAGGGCCGGACCGGCGGCGTTGCGGGCCACCCGGTGCAGCACCAGGCCGGGCAGTCGCTCACCCTGGGAGCGGGCGAACGCGACGTGGTCGCTGGCGAGCACCTCGATCGTCGACTGGCGGGTGTGCAGCATGCCCGGCGAGACACCGATGACGCTCAGCGTCAGTGCGGGCAGGACCAGGTGCTGCAGGCGCTGCAGCAGGGTGACGTCGTCCGGGCTCACGCCGATCGGGCCGGCGCAGCAGACCGGGGTCCACTGCAGGGAGACCGAGAAGACGTAGAGAAGGATCAGGCCGACCCAGAAGGTCGGTGCGGAGGCCAGGGTGTAGGCCCACCAGGTCAGGACGCGGTCGAGCCAGCGTCCGTGCCGGGCGCCGGCGACGAGCCCCATCACGAAGCCCAGCACGCCGGAGAAGAGCCAGGCCAGGGCGAGCAGCCAGAGGCTGGCGGCGAACTTCTCGCCGATCACGTCCAGCACGGGCTCGCCGTAGATCTGCGAGGTGCCGAAGTCGCCGGTGAGGACGTTGCCGGCCCAGGCGGTGAAGCGCTCCAGCGGCGGGTCGTCGAGCCCCCAGCGCTCGGCGATCAGCTCGCGCTGCTCGGCGCTGACCCGGGCGGTGTCGGCGCCGACATAGGCCTGGATCGGGTCGACGGGGGAGGCCGTCATCAGCAGGAAGGTGCCGACGGTGACGGCGACCAGCAGGCTGGCCAGGCGCACCGCCTTGCCGGCGACGACGCGCAGGGGGCTGCGTCGCCGCTCCGCCGGCGCGCCGGGGGCGACCTCGTCGGAGGTCACCGCCGGCGCGCCGGAGGCGTCGGTGTGGGGGTTCAGCACGTCCACTTCCACTGGGTCAGGCTCGAGGTGATCGGCCAGCCGTGACCGTGCGGCTCGACGTCGACCTCCCCGAGGTCGAGGCAGGAGTCCACGAAGTAGGTGTGCTCGAGGTTGGTCAGCCAGATCCAGCCGGCGTCGGACTTGGCGCTGTAGCCGTTGCCCTCGGCGTCGAGCTCGGCGGCCTTCCAGTGCTCGTTGGCCTGCTCCGGGGTGACGGCGCCCATCGCGGCGTCCAGGTGCTTGTCGACGGCCGGGTCGGAGAAGAAGCCGGGGTTGTTGTAGCCGTTGCCGGCCTCGGCGGAGGCGTAGAGGTTGTAGACCTCGGTCGGGTCGTGCGAGCCCCAGCCGAAGAGGACGGAGTCGGAGTGCATCCGCTTCTCGATCTCCTCCCAGCCGGCGCCCTCGGTCTTCACCTCGATGCCGGCGGCACCGATCATGTCGACCACGCCGAGCGCCAGGCCCTGACGCAGGGTGTCGCCGGCGGGGTAGAGCAGGGTGAAGGTGGCCCTGGTGCCGTCCTTCTCCACGACGCCGTCGCCGTCGGAGTCCTTCCAACCGGCCTTGGCCAGGATCTGTGCGGCCGCCTTCGGGTCGCCGTCGGGGATCTCGGTGCCCTCGGCGGCCCACGGGGTGCCGTCGGCCGGGCCGTGGGCGGGGGGGCCGAAGCCCTCCAGCACGCCGTCGGCCAGCGCCTGACGGTCGACCGCGACGCTGATCGCCCGACGGACCGCCACGTCGGAGGTGACGTCGTTGCCGATCGGGGCGCCGGTGGCGGCCTTCCTGCCTTCGTTCGGGACGTACGGCATGGACATGCCGCGGTTGTCCACGGAGGTGACCACCTTGAGGTCCATCCCGTCGACCTCCTGCTTGGCCAGCAGGGACGGCAGGCCGGCGACGTGGACCTGGCCGGCCTTGGCGGCGGCCAGGGTGGCGTCCTCGTCGGTGAAGAGGAAGGTGATGCGCTCGAACTGCGGCTTCTCGCCGTAGTAGTCGTCGTTGCGCTCGACGACCAGTTGCTGCCCCTTCTGCCACTCGACGAAGGTGAACGGGCCCGAGCCGATCGGCTGCTGGGCGTACTTCTCGTCGTGGGCGTGCTCGGGCACGATGCCGAGCGTGACCAGGCGGTTGATGAAGGTGGAGCGCGGCTTGGTCAGGCGGAACTCGACGGTGTCCTCGTCGACGGCCGTGGCCTCCTTGAGTGCGGTGAGGTCGGCCAGGCCACCGGTCTTCGAGGCGGTGGTGAAGGTGTAGGCGACGTCGGAGGCCGTGACCGGCTCGCCGTCGGAGAACGTGGCGTCGGTGCGGATGTCGACGGTCCAGGTCAGGCCGTCCTTGCTCACCCGGTGGTCGGTGGCGAGGTCGTTGCCGATGCTCAGGTCGGCCTCACGGGTGACTTCGCATCACAAACTTCACAAATGGCAAAGACATCATCTTCAACTACGGATGCTTTGACTCTTCACAAGGCGACTTCGTATTGAGATTTATTAAGGGCGAAACAGACTATGTAGTAAATGCAGAAGAAGCAGACTATTTCCTTTTTCGCTACGACAAACTCGGTCATGGAGTTAGCGAACAGATTCTGAACCTTACCCTTGACGAAGCGACAACTCTTGCCGAACTTCTCATCATCAACGTCATGCCTGAAAATCGCGGATACCGATACAACTGGCTCTATGACAACTGCACTACTCGAGCACGAGACATGATCGAGAAGGCAATAAACGGCAAGATTGAATACGAAAAGAGTGTAGAACAAAAAACTGCTCGTGACCAACTCCATGAATGTCTTGCCAACGACTCTTGGCTCAAACTCGGCATCGACCTCCTTCTCGGCACAGAGATTGACACTATCGCACCTCGCAACATACAGCAGTTCATTCCTGCCTACTACCAGAATGACCTCGACAATGCATACATCATTTCTCCTGACGGCAGCAAGCGCAAGATGGTCACAGGTCAATATCCTCTGCTCGACGAGAAAGACTTCAACAAGGTTGAGGATACACCTTTCACACCAATCATAGCTTTCTCACTTCTCTGCATCATCGCTTTGGCTCTTAGCCTTTACGATATTAGAAGAAAGAAAATTTCATATTGGTTTGATATTCTGCTCCACCTTGCTCAAGGCATAGCAGGAATCATCATT